>NZ_JBVHLU010000055.1:0-73468 GCF_055558835.1 Embleya sp. NPDC025285 | reverse complement strand
CTCCCCCCCCCCCCCCCCCTTCCCTCCCCCCCCCCCCCCCCCCCCCCCCCCCCCCCCCCCCCCCCCCCCCCCCGCCGCACGGTGTGGCGCTGTGCTGTCGCTCGGTGGTGTCGGTCAGAAGGTCGTGGTGACCGATGTGCCGGCGAAGGTCTGCTTCGCGTGCAGGGTGATGTAGTGGTACCCCTCGTGCGGCGCCGTGATGGTCAGCGTCTCGGCGTTTGTGCTCTGGGTGGACTTGGCGGTGTAGGCGGTGTTCGTGGCCCACACGGTGCTGTTGTAGTAGAGATCGGCGTTGCCGGTGCCGCCGGCGGTGGTGATGTTCAGGCGGGCGGTACCCGCCGGGATGTAGATGTAGAAGTAGAGCTTGTCGTTTCCACCCGTCGCCGCGGACAGCGCGCTGCGCCGGCAGTTCTTGGCCAGGGCGCGGATGTCGGGATCGGTGCACTCGGCGGTGCCGCCGCCGGTGACCGTGACGTTGTGGGTGACGGTCGCGGTGGCGCCCCCGTTGTCGGTCACGGTCAATCGTACGGCGTAGGTGCCGGCGGCGTAGGTCTTGGTCGGGTTGATCGCGGTCGAGGTGGTGCCGTCGCCGAAGTCCCAGGCGCGGGTGGCGATGGTGCCGTCGGGGTCGGTGGAGGTGTCGGTGAAGGCGACCGAGGTGCCGTTGACGGCACTGGTGAACTGCGCCACCGGCGGCCGGTTGGCGGGAGTTCCGCCGCCGCACTCGCCGGCCGCGCAGGCGGCCAGCCACGTGTACCAGTCGCTGTCGTAGCGGTTGCCGATGGTGCTCGTCAGGAACGTGCGGGCGCCGGTCCAGTCGCCCGCGCGGTAGTAGCCCAGCAGCCGGGTGACGTCCGCGGGGTGCTTTTGCAGCATGTACCGCACCGCGAGGTAGCCCCAGCGGTAGATGCGGGTCGTGTCGTGGGAGTAGGTGGTGTCGAAGACCGTGCTCAGCGCGTAGGTGTGCTTGCCCGCCTCGGTGATCGCCGCGTCGTAGGGCAGGTTGCGGTAGGAGTAGGAGACGTACTCCGCGAAGCCCTCGATCCACCAGATGGTCGGGGTGCTGACGCCGGCGTCGAAGTCGCCGGCCATGTCGAAGCGGCCGTCGAGGTAGTGCGTGTACTCGTGGTTGAGGTTCCAGATCTCGAACGCGGGGCGCGTCCACTCGGCCTCGTAGGCGATGAAGCGCGGCTGGTTGCCGGCCGCGCTCGGGTCGCCCTCCAGGTACATGCCGCCGTTGTTGGTGTCGATGCCGAAGATCGCGCCGGCGTAGGTCTGGTAGTCGGTGCTGGAGTCGAAGACCACGACCTCGATCTTGGTGTTGAGATCGCCTGCCACCGGGCCGTTGTCCGCGACCACGCCGTGGAAGTAGGCGTCCTGGTTGCGCAGGCTGGTGCACGCGGCGGTGAGGTTGGCCGGGGTCATCTCCTGCGCGCGGATGCGGATGCTCGTACTGCACGTGTAGTCCACGGTCAGCACGGCCGCGGTCAGTCGGGCCTGGAGGTTGCAGGTGTTGTAATAGGCACACTGTGCCTTGTCGTAGTAGTCCGTTCCCGAGGCCAGTGCGACCCACAGCGGCGCGGTCGGCCCGGTGATCGAGGTGGCCGCCAGGTGCGTGCGCACCATCGGGCGCACCTTGGCCTGGAGGGTCGGATACTGGACGAACCGGACCAGTTCGCGACCCGCGTTGGTGGTCAGGTACGCGCGGTCGGTCCCGAGCAGGTCGCGGTGCGCGGTCGCGAATCTGTCGACCGCGTCGATGACGCTCTGGTCGGCCTGCACCGCGGTGACGAACTCGGGAACCTGGTGGCCCCGGAAGAGCACGGTGAAGACGTTGTTGACCGCGGCCTTCATCCACCAGGACGCGTCGTACGAGCTGTTGTAGCCCGCCAACAGGCGCTTGACCACGGACAGGTAGCGGGCGTTCTCCTGGGCGCTGTCGATCAGGGTGACGGCCTCGGCCAATGTCTCGCCGTTGGCGTCGGTGACGTCGGAGGAGTGTGCGTTGGCGTAGAAGGCGTCCAGACCGGACCGGATGGCGGTCTGCAACGTGGGGCCGTAGGTGCCGACGGTGGATTCGTTGTACCAGTGCACGTAGTAGCCGGCCCGCAGGAAGAGCACGATCTGCGGGGCGCCGGTGCTGCCGTTGCCCGGATAGGAGCCGGCGAGGTCGCGCAGGGCGTAGGCGACCGTGGTCATCTGCGCCTCACGGAAGATCGAGGCGGCGTCGGGCCCGGTGACCGTGAACAGCGTGTTGACACAGTCCGTGGTCGACGCCTTGATCTGCTGGACGAGCGCGGCGCCGGTGCGGCTCGCGAAGTCGGCGACCGTGCAGGCCGCTGCGGCGCGTCGCTCGCCGGCCATGGACGGGCGAGCCGGCAGTACGGCGCTCGACGGGTCGCCGTAGTCGCGCCGGGCGCTGTCCGGCGCGCTCGCGGACAGCGGCGGTTGGTCGGGTACCGCAAGCGGTTTGCCCTGGGTGTGCGTGGTTCGGTCGGCCGATGCGCTGGGGGCGGTGCCGGCCGACGGGCCGGAGGTGGAAGCGGAGGTGGAGGTCGCCTGGGCTGTCGACGTCGTCGCAGCCGGATCGGAGGGGGCGGCCGATCCGGGCTGGGTGAACAACCCGAAGCCCATGGCGAGCGAGATGGTGACCACCGCGATGCGGCGAAGTCCCTGTCGTGCCGGTTTGGTTCGCAAAGACCGTCTCCTTGCGGAACAGAGGTCGCGCGCACGCGCGCCTCCGATGGGGGTGGTGCCACGGCATGAGCGGTTCGACGTCGGCCCCGATCTGGGACTTCGGAGTCGGCGCGAGTGTGGTCCTGGTACCTGCCTCACCGCAAAGCCCAACGGTGGCAAGGCAGTTGGTGCCGTAGCGGACCGGAAGGGGAGCGTCCGGGCCGCTGCGTGACATGTACCATGTCACAAATCACATTTTGCGTGAAGGCCTGTCGAACACCGAATGCGGCCAACGAAACGGCAGCCGTCGGGGCGGCGTTCGGCGACGGTGGGGCCGTCGGGATCGACGGGGGTGGTGGTGCCCCCGTGGCGACAGGGACGGCGGGGTGGCAGTCGGTCGCGCGGGCGATCCGATTCGGTCGCGGGCGTGTGCCGAATCGATCAACGGCCCTGTGTCCAGCCGGAATTGCCGCGTCGGTGAGTGCATTCCGATCGATCCCGGTCCGCGCTGATCCCTACTGGTCTAGACCTTGATTATTGGTCCAGACCTTCACTACGCTCGCTCTACTGTGTGAGCCGGACATCCCGGCTCATTGTGGGGCGCAGGTTCTCCATCGGATCCCAAATCCAGGAGCACCCATGGCCATCGGAACCGTGAGGCGCACCAAACGCACCAAGCCGGGCAAGAGGTTCGTCGCGATCTTCGCGGCCCTGCTGCTCCCGCTCGCCGCGATGGTCGGCCTGTCGGCCGCGCCCGCGCAGGCCGCCGCGGGCGCGACCGCCGCATTCGTCAAGACCTCCGACTGGGGCAGTGGCTTCCAGGCGGAGTGGACGATCAAGAACACCGGTACCGCCACGATCACGGGCTGGACCGTCGAGTGGGACTTCCCCACCGGCACCAGCGTGGGTGCGTACTGGGACACGCTCATCACCAAATCCGGAACGCGGATCACCGCGAAGAACCGGGAGTACAACGGCTCGCTCGCGCCCGGCGCCGGCGTCAAGTTCGGCTTCGTCGGCAGCGGACCGGGAAGTCCGAGCAACTGCAAGGTGAACGGCGGTCCCTGCGACGGCGCGCCGCCGACGGACAACCCGCCGAGCGCCCCCGGGCAGCCCACCGCGACCGCGACCACCGTCGACTCGATCTCGCTGAGCTGGGCGGCGGCCACCGACGACAAGGGCATCCAGAACTACGACGTCTACCGAGGCAACACCGTGGTCGGCACGACCGCCGGCACCGCCTACACCGACACCGGGCTGACCGCCGACACCGCCTACGTGTACAAGGTCGTCGCCCGGGACACGATCGGCCAGACCGGGCCCGCCGGGCCCACGGGCACGCTGCGCACCAGGCCCACGGGCGGCCCGGACACCCCACCGACCGCGCCGGGCACGCCGACGGCGAGCGCGGTCACCGACACCTCGCTGACGATCAACTGGGCGGCGGCGACCGATGATCACGGCATCAAGAACTACGACGTCTACCGGGGCGCGACCAGGATCGCGACGGTGACCACCACCACCTACGGGGACACCGGTCTGACCGCGAACACCACGTACACGTACACGGTGGTCGCCCGGGACACCATCGACCAGACCGGCCCGGCCAGTGCGCCGCTGACGGTCAAGACCACCGGTGGGGGCACCCCCGGCAACGACTACGTGCGCGTGGGCTACTTCGTGCAGTGGGGCATCTACGGACGCGCCTACACGATGAAGTCGCTGGACACCTCCGGTGCCGCGGCCAAGCTGACCCACCTCAACTACGCCTTCTCCAACATCGATCCGACCAACCTGACCTGCATGAACGGAGTCACCCGAGCCACCCTCCCGGGGCCCCAGGATCCCAACCAGGGCGACGGCGCGGGCGATTCCTGGGCCGACTACGAACGCTCGGTCGGTGCGGGCGAGTCCGTCAACGGGACCGCGGACACCTGGAACCAGCCGCTCGCCGGAAGCTACAACCAGCTTCTTCAACTCAAGGCCAAGTACCCGAAGTTGAAGTCGCTGATCTCGATCGGCGGCTGGACGTACAGCAAGTACTTCTCGGACGCCGCCAAGACCGACGCGTCGCGGCAGAAGTTCGTGAAGTCCTGCGTGGACATGTACCTCAAGGGCAACCTGCCGGTGACCAACGGACGCGGCGGCACCGGTGTCGCGGCCGGCGTCTTCGACGGGTTCGACATCGACTGGGAGTGGCCCGGCGCCGAGGGCCACGCCGGCAACCACATCTCGACCGCCGACAAGAACAACCTCACCCTGCTGATGGCCGAGTTCCGCAGGCAGATGGAGGCGCTGACCGCGACCACCGGCAAGAAGTACCTGCTCACCGCGTTCACCCCGGCCGACCCCGGCAAGATCGACGCCGGTTGGGACATCACCACGAACGACGGCACGCCCGGCGTGTTCGACTACATGGACTTCGCCAACGTGCAGGGCTACGACTTCCACGGTTCCGGCAGCGACAACAGTTGGGAACCCAACCGCACCGGCAACCAGGGCAACCTGTACGTCGACGCGGGTGACCCGTACCCGACCAAGTTCAGCGTGGAATCCACCGTCCAGTACTACCTGGACCAGGGTGTCGACCCGCGCAAGCTCGTGCTCGGGCTGGCCTTCTACGGCCGTGGCTGGCAACAGGTCACGGACGGCGGGGCGCACGGCGAATGGCAGGCCGCCAACGGGGCCGCACCGGGCCAGTTCCCGGAGGAAGCCGGCACCAGGGGCTACGCCAACCTGGTCGCGTCGGTACCGAACCTGACCGTCTACCACGACGAACAATCGGTCTCGACCTATGGCTACACCGGCAACAACGGCCAGTGGTGGACCTTCGACGACACGTGGTCCATCGGCAAGAAGACGGCCTGGCTCCGTACAAAGAACCTCCTGGGCGCGATGCTCTGGGAGATGAGCGGAGATACCGGGGTGTTGATGACCGCGGTCGACAACGGGCTCAAGTAGCCCACCTGATCGGAAGGTCGGGACGCCGGTGAGTGGCCGCTCCCGACCTTCCTTCCGTCCGGCCCGCCCGGCGGACCCCGACCCCGCCCACCGCATCCGGTGGGCGGGGTCGGGGTGTGCTGTACGCCGGGGCGTGCCGGGGCCAGGGGTTGGCTCGTTGGAGTTGGGCGGCGATCGCGAGCAAGAGGGGTTCGCCGGCGGGGCGGCCGACGAGTTGCACGGCGGTGGGCAGGCCCTTGGGGCCGGTACCCATCGGCACCGTGGCCAGGCCGCAGTTGGCGGCCGGTATTCGGATCGAGCCGGCCCCGTCGTTGCCGTGCGCGAACCGGCGGTCAGTGCTCCGCGTTGCCGGCGGCTGCCGGGAGGGACTCGCGCAGGGCTCGCTTGAGGATCTTGCCGGTGGGGCCGAGCGGGAGTGCGTCGACCGGGCGGATCACGCGTGGGTACTTGTGCCGCCCGAGGTGCTCGCGGGACCAGGCGATCAATTCCTCGGGGGTGGGCGCCGGTGTGCCCGTCGGCGCGGGGCGCAGCACGACGGCGGCGTGTACCTCCTCGCCGAGCGCCTCGTGCGCGGCCCCGTACACCGCGACCTGGGCGATCGCCGGGTGGCGGGCCAACACCTCCTCGACCTCGCGGGGATAGACGTTGTAGCCGCCCCGGATGACCAGGTCCTTCTTGCGGTCGACGATGGACAGGAACCCGTCCTCGTCGACCACGCCGAGGTCGCCGGTGCGGAACCAGCCGTCCACGATCGCCGCCGCGGTCGCCTCCGGGTCGTCGAGGTAGCCCGCGAAGACGTTGTGACCGCGGATCACCACCTCACCGACCGTTCCGACCGGCAGCAGGTCGATGCGCGCCTCCACGTCGGCGGCGGCCACCGCCACCTCCACGCCGCGGATGGCGTGCCCGACCGTCCCGGGCCGGCGGCCGAGCACGCGCTGATTGAAGGTCGCCGCTGGGGACGTCTCGGTGAGTCCGTACCCCTCGAACACATGCGCGCCGAACGCCGTCTCGAAGCGTTCCAGCACGGCGACCGGAAGGGCCGCGCCGCCGGACACCGCCAGGCGCAGGCTCGGCATGGTGCGCCCGCTCGCCGCCTCGGCGAGCGCGTGGAACATGGTCGGCACGCCCATGAAGACGCTCACCCCCTCGCGGACGATCAGGTCGAGCGCGTCGGCCGGGTCGAAGCGCGGCATCAGGACCAGCGTGGCACCGGCGCGCAGCGCGGCGTTCATCGCGCAGGTCTGGCCGTAGCTGTGGAACAGCGGCAGGCAGCCCAACACGACGTCTTCGGGGCCGAGTTCGTGCAGGTCCTGAGCGCAGACGGTGGCGTTCAGCACGAGGTTGAGGTGGGTCAGCCTGGCGCCCTTGGGCCGACCCGTGGTGCCGCTGGTGTACAGGATGGCCGCGATGTCGTCGGCCGCGGTCGGATGCGCGGCGGCCGACGGCTCGCCGGGCTGCTCGTGGTCGGCCTCCAGCACGGGTATGCCGGCCGCTTCGGCGGCGGCCAGCGCGGTCGGCCACAGCGGCCCGCCGCTCACCGCGAGCACCGAACCGCTGTGCCGCAGGACGAACTCGACCTCGTCCGCGACGAGCAGCGCGTGGATCGGCACGACCGAGGCGCCGGCCGCGATGATCGCGTAGTACACGCGCGGGAACAGCGCGATGTTCGGCAACATCAGCGCGACCCGATCGCCCGGCCGGACGCCGCGTGCGCGCAGCGCCGCCGCGCAGCGCAGCACGTCGTCCCACAACTGCCGGTAGGTGACCCGGGTTTCGCCCTCGACGACGGCGACGTGGTCCGGGAAGCGCAGCGCGGAATCGCTCAACAGAGCGGCCACACCGAGTTGTTGCTGCACGAGGCACTCCAGGGGTATGCGGCGCCGGGCGCCGATCGGGGAGCGGAGCAGGGCAGGAAGCGGAGCAGGGAAGGAAGCCGAGCGGAGCAGCGGGATCAGGGCTTGGCAGGGCAGGGCTTGACCAGTCCGGGCGGGGTGTGCGGGGTGGCGGTGGTCATGGCCGACCGCGATTCATGCCCCGGGCCGGGCGCTCGGCCGGGGGGCCTCCAGGAGCGCGTCGAACGTGCCCGCGGGATGCTCGGCGACGCTGCCGTCCCGGGCCACGAGCACGACGGGGGCCGGGGATCGCACGTGTACGCGGGTGCCCTCGACGCGGACGTGGACCGGCCCGTGCGGGGTGGGTACCACGCCCTCGACCCAGTCCAGCCCGCCCGGTCGCGGGGCGACGCGGACCTTGGCGTAGCCGGGTTCGGCCGGGGTGACGCCGAGCGTGTACACCAGCAGGTCGCGGCTGGGCGTGGAGGACCAGCCGTGGCAGTAGGTGCCGCCCTCCCAGGTCTCCCGCCACGCGGTGGGACCGGTGGCCAGCAGGCGCTCCCAGTCGCGGTACAGCCCGGTGAGCGTGTCGGCGGCGCCGAGCAGGGCCAGCGCGTCGTGCACGACGTAACGGAAGAAGGGCTGGGCGCCGACGACCCGACCGCTGACGTCCCAGGTCACCGCGGGCGGCACGAAGAGCGCGACCTCGTGTCCGGTCGGTGCGCCGTCCGCGTCGCCACCGTGCGCGGCGACCGGGGCGAGGGTGAACATCGCCTCGCGGTCGAGCAGGAAATCCCGTACCCGGTCCGCGCGTTCGGCCGGGACCAGGCCCGCGCAGACGGCCGCGGCGGTGGTGTGCTCGCTCATCGCGGGCCGCACCACGTCCCGGACCGCGTGATCGCGATAGCCGCCGCGTTGGTGATCCCAGAAGATCTCGAAGCCGGCGCGCACCGCGTCGTGCAGACCGCGGGCCCACGCGGCCCGGTTGGCGTCGCCGAGCCAGTCGGCCATCTCGGCGAAGTCGCCCAGGGCGCGCGCCCACAGCGCGTTCAGTGCCGCGCTGGTCCCCTCGACCTGTACGGGCGACCAGTCGATCAGGACCCATCCGGTGACGTCCCGGGCCAGGCCGTCCGGGCCGAGGAAGGCGGTGAACCAGTCGAGCACCGCCTCCGCGGTGGGCAACAGCCGGGCGACCAGCGCCCGGTCGCCGGTGTAGCGGTAGAGGTTGTGCACCGAACGCACCCAGTGCAGCGACCAGTCCGGAATGGTGACCAGGTCCGGATCGCCGGCGTCGCCCGCGACCGCCATCGGCAGCAGGCCGTCCACCCGCGGGGTCGCGGTGAGCAGCGGCTGATGCCGGGCCAGGCTCCAGTCGGCGTTGTTGACCAGGTCGACCGACTGGTGCACGACCGCGTCGCCGGTCCAGGCCCGCTGTTCGCGACTGGGGCAGTCGATGTAGGCGTCGTGCGCGGTCAGGTCCACGGTGCGCAGACCCACCCGGTGGATCTCCTCCAACAGCGGGTCCGAGCAGGCGAAGTACGGGCCCGGTGGGCGCGGGCGCAGCCGCTCGGCAACGGTCGGCGCGATCCGGGTCGGGCCGGTGCCGCAGACGACGAGCACGATGTACCGTCCACCCGCCGGATCTCCGAGTTCGAACCGCTCGCCGTCGCCGCCGCGAGCGGTGTAGGCGAACAGCGCCGCGCCGGCGAGCGCGGCCAGGGTCGGCGACTCGGTGAGCGCGCCGAACAGCAGGGTGTCCGGGGCTGCTTCGAGGTCGATCCGCAGCGTGCCGCTGACCATCATGCCGAAGTCGGCGACCACCAACCGGTATCCGGCCGCCAGCGCCAACGACGGGGGCGCGGGTGCGTCGCCCGCGTCGGGCAGGCGGTCGGGCCGGGCCTCGGGGCGGATCTCGGCGAGTGCCTCGGCCAGGGCGGCGTGTATGTCCGTGAAGCCGAGCGGGCCCTGCGGACGCGCGGTCGCGGTCGGTGTGGCGGTAACGAAGGAGGCGGGCTCGCGGATCGAACCGCCGGGCTTGGACAGCGGGTTGGGCAGCAGTGCGCCGTACGGCTCGGCGGGCGGCCGGGTGGCGCCCGCGCTGCCCACGTGCGAGGCGGGCAACACCGTTGCCGCGGGCCAGTGTTCGTCGTCGAACTCGGCGCCCTTCCAGGCCGGGTCGAGCCGTCGGCCGTCCAGGATCTCGGGGATCTGTGGGGAGACGGTGGACTGCGGCGCGCACGGTGTCCAGGCGTGCGATTCGAGGCAGCGCCAGGACGTGTCGGTGGCGATCCAGGTGTCCGTGCCGACGCCGAACTCGGCGACCAGCGCGCCGCCGCCGAGAGTGTAGGTGGTCGGGGAGGGCGCCCACCACGCGGTGCGGTGGCCGTAGAACCGGACCAGGACCGCGATCACGTTGCGCCCGGGGCGCAGTGCCGCCGCCGCGTCGCCGACGTCGTAGTACAGCCGCCGCGCGCCGTGCCGGATCGGGCCCCGGGTCAGTTCGACGCCGTTGACGTAGAGCACGTGCCGGGAGTCGGAACTGATCCGGAACGGCGCGAGCCGGGGAATCTCGGTCAGTTCGAAGGTGCGCCGGAACAACACCCGGCGGTCGAATCGCTCGGGGTCGAGGGATCCGTTCATCGGGTTCTCGGGTGGTGGCGCCCCCACCGCGCCGTGCTCCGTCCAGAGCCACTGGCCCTGCCAACGACGGTTCGCGAACGTGTCTCGCATCGCGCGTGTCCTCCCGATTTCTCGACCCTCGGTTCCCGGCATCGCACGCGGGACTCCCGGATCCCGAACGGCGGGGACCCCCGGACCGCCGCTCGGCGGACCACACCCTAACCCCGTTTTTTACTAACCACTAGATAAAAATGCTAGGGTGCTCACCGTGACTGAGAGAACACGCGGAGATGACGAGGGTCGCGGGAAGCCGTCCCGGCAGAGCCCCCAGCCCCGCCGCGGCCCGGGGCGAAGCGAGCGCGGCGCGCGCCGGCGCGAGGAACTGGTGACCATCGCGAGCGAACTCTTCGCCCGCAGCGGCTTTCGCGGCACCGGGCTGGCCGAGGTCGCGGCCCGCGCCGGGATCACCCAGCCCGCCCTGCTGTACTACTTCGGCAGCAAGGAGGGCCTGTTGCAGGCGGTGATCGAGCGCCGCGGCGCGCAGAGCATCGAGTTCGCCCAGGAGTCGGTGGCCGTCGGTGGCCTGCGGGCGATCCGGGAGCTGCCCGCCTCCGCGCATCGCAATCGGCGCGAACCGGGTCTCGCGCGCCTGTTGGCGGTGCTGACCATGGAGAACCTGGACCCGGAGGATCCCGCCCACGACTACTTCGTGCAGCGCTATCGGCGACTGCGCGCACTGGTCGCGCGGATCATCACCGATGCCCAGGCCACCGGCGAGATCCGCGCCGAGATCGACCCGGCGCACAAGGCCGCCGAGCTGCTCGCCACGATGGACGGCCTGCAACTGCAATGGCTGCTCGACCCCACCGAGGTCGATTTGGTCACCGCCATCGAGTCCTACGCCCTCACCCTGATCCGCGACCTGGCCGCCGACCCGGCGGCGTACGCCACCGCGACCGCCGGCACCGCCGGCACCGCCGCGGACCCCGCAGACCACGATTGATCCCGGCGCCGGGCACGCGAAAGGGCGCCCTCGACGGCGAGGGCGCCCGGTGGCGCGGTGGCGCGGTGGGCGGGATGGGTTCGGTGACCGGACGAGTCGACGCGCAGCCGCTCGCGCACGGCCGCGATGTGCTCGACCGTGACGCCCGAACGCGGCGAGCAGGCTGGTGAAACCACCCCGAGTGGTGCCCGGTTCGCTCGGGCACGTGCGCATGGCGGCAGCCGGCGCACGCTGGATGACCGCGGGCATCGCGGCGTGGTCGAGGCCGGGAACGGCTATGCCGTTGCCGGCCCGGAGCGCGGGCAGCGCGTCCTCGGCGCGGGTGTAGTCGGCGGTGATCGATTCGGCGGTCGCGCCGACCGGTGATCGATTCTGCGGTCGCGCCCCGGAGTTCGAGCACGGCGGCGATCACGATGCCGGTGCGGTCCCTGCCGGCGGTGCAGTGGATCAGCGTGGGGCGGGCAACTCGGGGCGGCCGGGAGGTGCACGGCCTCGGCCGGGAGGTCGGCGTAATGCACGGCCGACTCGGCATACCAGCGGCCGAATTCGACCGCACCGAAGGGTTCCGGGCAGGCCGTCGCGCCGGTGCTCGGCGCCGGGGTGACGGGCAGCGGGTGCACGCACACGCCCGAGGGCAGTTCGGGCCACGGGCGGGCGGTGCCCTCGATCGGGCCGCGCAGGTCCGGGAGCAGGCCGATGCCCAGGCCGTCGAGCAGGCTCTCGGCCTCCGGCGGGCCGGGTTCGAGCCCGACGGCCGGCGGACCGTGCTGGTACAAACGTGACCGCGGCTCGGGGACGCGGAACCGGGACGCGATCGCATCGAAACGAACGACGGGGGACGGCCATGGACGACAAGGACACGGGTGCGCCGGGCGCGCCGGACCGGTGCCCGGCCGGTGAGGAACTGCGGGAACTGTTGGGGAAGCTGACAGGGCGTCGGATCACCGGGCGGGATCGGGAGGCCCTGCGCGAGTTGGCCGGGCGACTGCGCGCGGCCGGCGAGGTCGCCGACGTCCTGGCGGCGGTCGAGGTCAAGCGCCGGGGCACCTTGCCGGACCGGGACGTGGACCTGGATCTGCTGGACGCCGCGCTCGACGCCGGTGTGCCGGTGGCCGACCCGCCAGCCGACGTCGCGCTTCGTCTCGCGCCGTGGTTGGACCTGCGCAAGCGTCGGGGCGGACTCGCCGCCGTGTGCGCCGACCCGAGATTTCGGCCGCTGCTGCGGGACGCGGTCCTGGATCGGCGGGCCGACCTGCTCGCGCTGGGTTGCCCGGTCTTCGCGCTGCTGCGCACCCGCCCCGAGGCCGTCGACGCGGCCCTGGCCTCGCCCGGCCTGCTGGACGTGCTGCTCGAAGCCCTGCACACCTGGGTCGCCGCGGTCCGGGCCGGCAGCCTGCCCGCGCTGCACGAGGCGGTGTACTACCTGGACCTGTTGGGTCCGGCCCGGCTGGTCGACGCGCACCCGGCGGCGGGCCCGCCGGTCGGCGAGTTGCTGGGCACCGACCCGGCCGCGCTGCTCGCGCGCACCTGGCGCGCCGGACTCGTCGACGAACTGGGACACCGGGCGCTCGACCGCTTCACCGGGTTCGACTCCGGTGACGACGTCCACCCCGTGGATCTCGTGGACGGGGAGAACGCCGACGCACGCGCCGGGTTCGCGGTGATCGGTGGCATGCGCGCGCTGGTCTTCGACGCCCGACGCCGGGTGGCCGGCCCGCTGCGCGTCCGGCTCCCCAAGACCGGGGGCTCCTCCGTCGTCGCCACGCACCGCCACCGCTTCGAGGCCGGCCTGCTCACCGCGGTCCGGATCGGCCCGAAGGAACCCCGGCCGGCCGATTGCTCGACCTTCGTCCCGGTCGGTGGCGAGCGGGTCCGGGCACTGCGCCGGACCGTGGCCGGGTGGTGGGAACTGGCGGACGCCGACGGGGTGATCACCGCCCGGTGGTACCAGGGCCCATCCCGGCCGCACGGCTCGTCCGGGTCGCACAGCGTGGGTCGGCGCAGGCACCGCTGGGCGGCCGGTAGCGAACTCGTGCCGCCCGCGCACCTGTGGGCGGACCTCGTCCCCCGCGACAAGGCCGGCTCGCGGGTCCTGCGGGCCGCCGACCGGGCCCTGGCCGACCGCATCCTGGCCGCCGTGGACCGCGAACTCGGCGCCCGACTCACCGAGATCGGCCGCCGGATCGAGGTCGGCTCCCCGTCCCGCGAGGTGGCCGACGCCTATCGGGCGCTGCGCGAAGTACTGGACCCGCTGCTCCCGGGGATCCGCGCGGACCGCCTGCTCGAAGGCATCGCCGGTACGGTCTGGACCGCCGTCGAATGCCGCGAACTGGCGGCGCGTCACCTGGACCGGCCCGCGGCCGGGGACGCCGCTTCGACCGCCGTGGTGTTGCGTACCGAGCCCCGGCCCCATCCGCGGGCCGACGCGGGCGACCTGCGGGCGCGGTACTACACCTCGATGCAGGACATGTTCGAGCGCGTCGTTCGGGTCGCGACCGTGTGCGCCGACCCGACCGTCGACGTGCCGCCGCAGACGGTGCACCTGGTCGACGCCCTGGGCTGGGAGAGGACGTTGGGCCGGCTCGGCAATCGGGCGTTGCGGCTCGCGCTGATCCCCGGCTCCGGGAGCCTCGAGCACCAACGCGAACTCGCCCGCGACCACCTGCGGATCTGGGCGGTACCGGAACTGGGGGACCCCGGCGGTCGCTGGCGGGTGCTGGAGGTCGAGGTGGACTCCGGGTACCCACCCGAGCAGGACACCGTGTGCCGCACCGTACGCGGTTGCGCGATCGTGCTCCAGCGTTCGCGTGCGCCGCGCGGCAAGATCGTTTCGGTGCTGGAGTACGAACCCGACGGCCGGTTCGGCGCGGCGCCGTTCGGGGCGATCGTCACCGAGCGGGTCTGCGCCGGCTGGGGCGGCATGGCCCGGATCGCCGCGCTGTTGCGCCTGCATCACGACCGGGGAACGGCGCGGTGGCCACACCGTTCGGTCGCCGCGTTCGCCGCCGCGACCGGGATGTCATCGGCCCGGGCGGCCGTCCTGACGGCGGGATTCGACCCCTACGACACGTATTTGGTCCGGAGGGGCCAGGGCGTGGACGCGGGTCTGGCCGAGTGGTCCGGGACGGATCCGGGCGAGATCGCGGACGCGGCGCGGGAGTTGTCGCGGGAAGTGGAGCCCGAGCAGCGGTTGACGATTCCCGAACTGCTGATGCCCGACGACCCCGAGGACGTCTGGGCGGACCGACTCGCGGTCGATCGGGCCGCCGCCTGGTGGCACGCGACGACCGGCACGCCGGCGGCTCGGCCCGGCGACCCGGGTACGTCGGTTTTCTCCAATACCCGCCCGTAGCCGGCCCGGCAGCCTGGTCACGCCCCGCACGGAGCCTCACCCCCCGAGGTCGGGCGGCCCGACCGGTGCCCCGGTCGGGCACGGGCATTACGCGGGGCGGGCCCGATGGGGGAGGCCCGCCCCGCGTTCCGCCTCACGGCCGGGGAGGCGGCAGCAACACCGTGGTGACCGTGCCGTCGAGGCGCGTGGGTCGGGCCGACGTGTGCGGTGCGTGGGCGAGGAAGCCGCCGGGAGTGAGCCCGGTGGCGGCCCTGACCTCGCGGTTGAGGTGAGACTGGTCGTAGAACCCGGTGCGGGTGGCGACCTCGGCCAACGGCCGCCCCGCCATCACCATGCGCAGCGCGTCCTGCAACCGCAGCACCCGGGCCACGGCCTTGGGCCTCAGACCCAACTGCTCCCGAAACCTGCGCTCCAACTGCCGCTCACTCCAACCCAGTTCCGCAGCCAGGCCACCGATCGACAACCGACCCGCCGACACGGACAACAACTCCCAGGCACGCAGTACCCGGGGCGCGGGCCCGGGACCACTCGCCTGCCAGCGCAGCAGGGTGGCGTCCAGCAGCGCGAACCGGGCGGGCCAGTCGGGCAGTTCGGCGAGCCGTTCGGTCAGTCGGCGGATCCGCGCGTCGGCGAACTCACTCGGATCGACCAGATTTTCGGCCAACTCGTGCATCGATACCCCGAACATCGCGTACGCCGCCCACGGATGCATCACCACCTCGATGCCGTGCACGAACCCCCGATGCTCGCCGATCACCGCCTTGGTCCGGATGCCCGCGAACAACGATGTGAACGTGCCGGCCCGGCTCGACGCGGCATCCGCGGCCACCGGCCCGACCCGGATCCGCTGATCGAACCCGAGCACCAACGTGGCGAAGCCCACCGGCAACTCCAGCCGCCGTCGCGGCCGATCGAACGCGACCCGCAAACCCCGGTAGAACCGCACACCGGGCCGCAGCAACGGATGCGGCAGAACCTCGACGATCGGCGCGGCGGCGCGGGATCCCCGATCGAACGCGCAGGCGGCCGAGGCGCCGGGGCCGGCCGGGGCGAAGGCGGGTGCGAAAGGGCCGGACGAGAACCTGTCCGGCACCGAGGATCCCGACCCGAGCGGGTCCGGCGGAAGGAGAACGGGCCTCGCGGGGACGGGCGAGCGGTGCGGCATGACCAACGCCTCCGGGACGATCGGACCGTGCCGCGCCCGCCCGAGACGTTCCCGATACCGGGTGTGGTATCGATGTTCGACCGTTCGTGGCCGGGCGACGTCACGGAGTAGCGGAATCCCGGCATGCTAGCGACGCCCGCCCCGTCCCGACAGCCCTCCGCCGGCACTTTCCCGTGCCTTGCCGGAACCCTTGCCTCCGCTGCGCACGGCCGACCGGGGCGACGCCGTTCACGGCGCACGATCCGGTCGGCGAACGGGCGTCGTGGTCACTCGCCGTCGTACGCCTTGCGCAGGGCGGCGATGTCGAGCTTGCCCATCTTGAGCATGACCGCGGTGGCACGGGCCGCCTTCTTCTGATCCCCGTCGGTGAGCATGTCGATCAATTCGGTGGGGACGACCTGCCAGGAGACGCCGTACTTGTCCTTGACCCACCCGCAGGGGCCCTCCTGGCCGCCCTCGGAGAGCTTGTCCCAGTAGTAGTCGACCTCTTCCTGGTCGGCACAGGGCACCTGGAACGAGATGGCCTCGTCGAAGGTGAACTGGGGTCCGCCGTTGAGGCC
Source organism: Embleya sp. NPDC025285 (assembly GCF_055558835.1). Classification (NCBI taxonomy): domain Bacteria; kingdom Bacillati; phylum Actinomycetota; class Actinomycetes; order Kitasatosporales; family Streptomycetaceae; genus Embleya; species Embleya sp. NPDC025285. The sequence goes on along the minus strand of NZ_JBVHLU010000055.1, from coordinate 57,297 downwards.
GACGAACTGCTGCCCGTTGATCTCGAACTCCACGGTGATCACCGAGCCGGCCGGACCCGGGCCGGCCTCGTTGTAGCGGGCGATCCGGCCCAGCTTGCTGTCCTCGAAGATGGTCAGGTAGTGGTTCGCGGCCTCCTCGGCCTGTCCGTCGAACCACAAGCAGGTGGTGAGGGCCTTGCCGGTCATCGCGACCTCCGGTACTGGGTGCTGGGATTGTGTTCACCAGTACCGACCTGTCCCGCACCACAAACTCATCGGTGCCCGGCCGACGAATCCCCCGAATTTCCCGACCCGGTCGACGGGGCCGTCGATCAGCGCTTGCGGGCGGCCTCGACCACGTCGCGGATCCCCTCCGCCGAGGTCACCCGGCGGGAGTATTCCGGTTGGCGCAGCGCACCGCCCATGTACGGGTACGGGTTGCGGTGGGTCGCCGTGCTCTCCAGCACCGCACCCGCCGCGAAGTGCACCTCGCGCGCGCCGGTGGCGGCCAGGACGCGGTCGATGTTGCGGGCGGTGATCCCGCCGCCCGGCATGATCACGATCCGGCCCGCGGCCTGTTCGACCAGCCGGGCGATCAGCGGTGCCCCTTCGAGCACGCTGCTGTCCTGACCGGAGGTGAGCACCCGGTCGACGCCGAGCTCGATCAACTCCTCCAGCGCGGCGTGCGGGTCGCGGGTCATGTCGAAGGCGCGGTGGAAGGTCACCGAACGGTCGCCGGCGGCGGCCATCAGCTCTTCGATCGCCGGCCGGTCCAACTCGCCGTCCGGGGTCAGCGCGCCGATGACCACCCCGTGCGCACCGGCCGCCCGGATCGCCTCGACGTCCCGGCGCATCGCGGCGACCTCGTACTCGTCGTAGACGAAGTCGCCGCCGCGCGGACGCACGATGACATGGACCCGGATGGCCTCGACGGCGGCCAGGGTGGTCTCGATCAGGCCGAGACTCGGCGTGATGCCGCCCTCGAACAGGTCCGCGCACAGCTCGACGCGGTGCGCGCCCACGCGCTCGGCGGCGAGCGCGCCGGGAACGTCGTCGATGCAGATCTCGTAGGTCAGGGCGGGGGTGGGACCGGCGGTGACGATCATGTCGTGAGTCTCCTGGAGGACAACGGGAGTAGGGGGAGCCAACGGATGTACGGGAGAGCTTGGGGGCGGGCCGGACCCGGACGGCCCGGCGAGGCGACCGCGTCGGGAGGCCGCCGGGCAGGGCCTAGTTCGGGAGGTCGGCCGTCACCCGGACCTCGCCGACCGGCAGACCGCCGCCGAGCACCGGTACGGAAGCCCACTCGCGCGCCGCCTCCGTGTCCACGCCCAGCGCGCGCAGTGCCGCCAGCGCGAGAGCGGTGGTGGCCCGCGGGCTGCCGTCGATCACCTTGACCGCGACCGCGTGCCCGGCCGTCGTCGCGGCCACGAACACGCCCTCGGCGCCGCCCTTGACCAGCGCGCCGGGCAGCAGCCGCATCACCTCGGTGTTGGCCTGCCCTTCCCCGCCCACGAATTCCGGGTGCGCACGCATCGCCTCGGCGACCGTACGCTCGGGCCCGCTCGTCGCGACGGCCAACGCGCGTGCGCCTCGGGCCAGTCCGGTCAGCGTCATCGCGAACACCGGTGCGCCGCAGCCGTCCACGGCGGTGTGCGCGACCGGTTCGCCGGACAGTTCCTCGATGCCCTCGCGGACCAGCCGCTGCAACGGGTGCGCCGGATCGAGGTAGCCGTCGGTGGGCCAACCGGCCGCGACACACGCGGCCAGCATCGCGGCGTGTTTGCCGGAGCAGTTCATCCGCTCGCGCGAGTCCCCCTCACCGCGCCCGATCATCGCCCGGTACGCCGCCTCGTCCTCCGGGCGGCTCGGCGGACACCGCAGCGCGTCCGCGGTCAGGCCGGCCGCCGTCAGGATCTCGTGCACCGCGTGGACGTGGAAGTCCTGCCCGGTGTGGCTGCCCGCCGCGATCGCCACGTGCGCCCCGTGCAGCGGCGCGCCCGCGCGCAGGCAGGCCAGCGCCTGGAACGGTTTGGCCGAAGAGCGCGGGATCACCGGGTCGTTCGGGTCGCCCACCTCGATCGCGGGCCGCCCGTCCGGGGCCAGCGCGACCAGACTGCCGAAGTGCCGGCTCTCCACGAAGCCGGAGCGGACCACCTCGGCCAACTCGGCGTAACGCGGGCTGGGTTCGGGGCGCACGGTGTCCTCCTGGCGGATCGGGTCCTGCGGGGCCTGCGACCGAGTGGCCGCCGGTGACGGGGGTGTCGCGGGTGTTCGAGGGCTCGTCGTCGCGGCGGTCACCACCGGCACGGTCGTCACAGCCGCGCGTCCGAGCGCGCACGAGCGCGCACCAGCGTGCGCAGGCTCCGGCAACCCGCCGGTCGGAAGCCCTGCCGGGCCTCCAGCGTGCGGGCCAGCTTGGACAACGACGCGTTGAGCACGATGTAGACGAGCGCGATGATGATGTAGGTCTGGATCAACAACCGGTTGTAGCTGGCCAACACCCGCCCGCTGTACAGCAGTTCGGAGTAGCTGACGATGAAGCCGAGCGAGGTGTCCTTGAGCAGGCCGACCGACTGGCTGACCAGGGACGGCAACAACCGGCGTACCGCCTGCGGCAGCACGATCAGCCGCATCGTCTGTGTGTCGGTCAGCCCGACGGCCAGGCCCGCCTCGCGTTGCCCCCGGTCCAGGGACAGGATCCCGGCCCGGAAGATCTCCGCGAAGATCGCCGCCGCGGACACCGACAGCGGCAGCACCAGCTTCCAGAACAGCGGCAGGTCCACGCCGTAGTGCGGCAGCCCGAACAGGACCAGATACACCAGCAGCAGCACCGGAACCGTGCGCATTACCTCGATGTACACGGTGGCCGGCCACCGCAGCGCGCGCCGCCGGGACAGCCGGCCCAGGGCCAGCACGATGCCACCGGCCACGGACAGCGCGGTGGCGACCGCCGCGGCGCGCAGCGTGGCCCACAGGCCCTCCAGGAGGTAGCGCCACATCGGCCACGTGGTGTACGGCCGCCACTTGTCCGCGTCCAGCTGACCGTGGTCGGCGAACCGCCGTACGGCCAGGGCCAACAGCGCGGCCACCGCGACGGCGACCACGATGCCGGCGATCCGCATCCGGCGTCGCGCGATCGGGCCGGGCTCGTCGAACAGCACTCGGGACGCGCTCATCGCACGATCGCCACCTTCCGCTCGATGACGCCGGTGAGCAGACCCGCCGCGGCGCAGATGACCATGTAGCCCAGACCCGCACCCACGAACACCGGGATGGGCTGGGCCTCCAGCAGGTTGACCCGGTTGGCGGCGGAGGTCAGCTCGACCACCCCGACCGCCGCCGCCAACGAGGTGTTCATGGTCAGCGCGATGAAGATGTTGCCGATCGGCTGGACCACGCCGCGCAGCGCCTGCGGCAGGATCACCAGGCGCAGCGACTGGCCGAAGGTCAGTCCCAGCGCCCGCGCCGCCTCGGCCTGGCCGATGGACACGGTGTTGATCCCCGAACGCACGGCCTCGGCGATGTAGGCCGCCTCGTAGAGCGCGATCACGATCACCGCGGTGGTGAACAGCGGGAAGATCACCCCGACTTCGGGCAGGCCGAAGACGAACAGGACGAGCAGGACCAGCAGCGGGGTGTTCTGGAAGGTCTCCACGTACACGGTGCCCACTCCGCGCAGGGCGGCGACGGGGGACACCCGCATGGCGGCCACCACGATGCCGATCACCAGGGCGCCGGCGAAGGACAACGCGGTGAGTTCGAGCGTGGTGGTGATGCCGTCGGTGAAGGCGGAGAGATGTCGCAGCACGACATCCATCGGCGATGGCCTTTCGGGAGAGGGCGGAGAGAGGGCGCGGGCGGGTCCCGCCGCGCGGGAAGACCGCTTCGGGGCGCCGGCCGGCGGCTTGGGGCCGGATGCCCGGGCCGGCAGGGGATCCGGCCCGGGGCGGCCCGGGCCGGGAGGGCGTGGCGTGCCGCCCTCCCGACCCGGGGGATCAGGAGCCGGGGACGCCGCCGATCGCGGGCGGCGTCGGCGGGTTGCCCTCGACGACCGTGCCGAGGGTCTGCTTCCAGACCGTCTGCCACGCGCCGTTCTGGCCGATCTTGCGCAGCCAGTCGTTGACGAACGTCTTGAACGCGGCGTCGTCGTGCTTGAGCCCGATGCCGTACGGATCGGCCGTGAACGGCTCGCCCACCACCGTGGTGTCGGGGTTCTGCTTCACGTCCGCGACCAGGAGCGCCTGGTCCTGGACGTACGCGTCGCCGCGGCCCTGGCGCAGCGCCGTGACGCACTCGGGGTCGCTGCCGAAGGTGACCACCTTCGCGTCCGGCGCGACCTGCTTGATCGCGGCGATCGCGGGGGTGTTGGCGCCGGCGATGACGGTCTTGCCGTTCAGGTCGGCGGGCAGCTTGATGCCGCCGGTGCCCTTCTTGACCAGGATGGCCTGGCCCGACGAGTAGTACGGGCCCGCGAACGCGACCTGTTCGGCCCGCTTGGGGGTGATCGTATAGGTCTGGAAGACCACGTCGACGGTGCCGTTCTGGAGCAGCGCCTCACGGGTCTCGGTGGCCGAACTGACGATCTTCACCTCGGGCTTGCCGATGATGTACTTCGCGAGCAGCCGGCCCATCTCGGCGTCGAACCCGTCGGTCTTGCCGGATATCGGGTTGAGCTGCGACCACAGCGGGGCGTCCTGGGAGCCGCCGACGATCAGGTAGCCGCGCTCCTTGATCTTGGCCATCGTGGAGCCGGGCAGGATCGCGGTGTCCGGCGCGACGTCGGCCTGCTTGGCGACGTCCTCGCCGGCGGGCTTGGCGCCGCCGGGGACGTCCGAGGAGGAGCCGCCGGAACAGGCGGCCAGCGCGGTCAGGGACAGTGCCGCGAGGACCGCCGGGGCGGCGGTGCGCAGGCGACGCGGGGACGCGGCGGTGCGCAGGCGACTCAGGGGGAAGCCGGACATCGGGGGGCCTTCCTTCGCAGGTGGGTGTGGGGGACGAGGGCGTTCGGGGCCGGGGAGCGGAGCGGTGGCCCCGACGCTCGGCGGTGCGGTGCCGCGATGGGCCGGGGTCGGTGCCGGCGCGGTGACCCGGGAACCGGGGCTGCGGACTGGCCGGCGGGCGGTGGCGCGGCGGCCGGGGCGGTCAGTGGTTGAGCACCTTGGACAGGAAGTCCCGGGCGCGTTCGGTGGTCGGGGTGGTGAAGAAGGTCTCCGGCGTGCCGACCTCGACGATTCGGCCGTCCGCCATGAAGACCACCCGGTCGGCGGCCCGGCGGGCGAAGCCCATCTCGTGCGTGACCACGACCATGGTCATCCCCTCGCGGGCCAGGTCGACCATCACGTCCAGGACCTCGTTGACCATCTCCGGGTCCAGCGCGCTGGTCGGCTCGTCGAACAACATCACCTTGGGTTGCATGGCCAACGCCCGGGCGATGGCCGCGCGCTGCTGTTGGCCGCCGGACAGCTGCGCCGGGTAGTGGTCCGCCTTGTCGGCGATGCCGACCCGGTCCAACAGCGCCCGGGCCTGCCGGTCCGCGTCGCTCGCGGACAGCCCCTTGACCCGGGTCGGCCCGAGCGTGACGTTCTGCAGCACGGTCTTGTGCGCGAACAGGTTGAACTGCTGGAAGACCATGCCCACTTCGGTGCGCAGCCGGGCCAATGCCCGACCCTCGGCGGGCAGTTCCTCCCCATCCAGTAGAACCACGCCCGAATCGACGTTTTCCAGCCGGTTCAGACAGCGGCACAGCGTCGACTTGCCCGCGCCGGAGGGGCCGATCAGCACGACCACCTCGCCGGCGGCGACGGTCAGGTCCACATCGGTCAGCACGCGGACCGCGCCGAACGACTTGTTGATGGCGCGTGCCTCGACCATGGGCGTCAGTACGGCGGAAGAAGGCGACGCGGACTTCATCAACGCTCCATCTTTGTTCGGAATCGAAGTTTCGTGTGACAGTAGAAGCGAAATTCGAAGGAAGTCAATGCCTTGCTGGTTATTACCTGGTGTGCTATTCCTGTCACAGCCGTACCGCAGCAGGTGTGCCTCGAACGGGAGTGGGACGTTGGCTGGAAGCGCGGGTGACCTGGTGCGACTGGTGGCCAAGGGGCACGGTCGATCCCGGGCGGAACTCGCCCGATTGAGCGGCATGGCCCCGTCGAGCGTCTCGCTGCGCGTGGAGGAACTCATCGACGCGGGCCTGCTGCGCGAGGACGGCGAGGGCGCCTCGCGGGGCGGCCGTCGTCCCCGGCAACTACGGCTGCACGAGAACGCGGGCGTGGTGGTGGCCGTCGACGTGGGTACCCACCACGTGCGGATGGCGGTGCTGGACCTGGCCGGCCGTGTGCTTTTGGAACACGAACTCCCGGGCGACATCGCCGAGGGTCCCGAGCGGGTGAGCGAACGCCTGCTGGAGCACATCCGGGTGACGCTCCGTCAGGCGACGGTCGAGCGACTGCCGCTGCTCGGGGTCGGCATCGGCATGCCCGGTCCGGTCGACCCGGGCGCCGCCAAGGTGGTCGCACCCTCGCGGATGCCGGGCTGGAACGAGTACCCGATCGGCCGCCGGATGAGCGAACTGCTGGGCGTACGCGTGGTGGTGGAGAACGACGCCAATCTGATGGCGGTGGGCGAACACCGCTACGGCTGGCCGGACCGGGACAACCTGATGGCGGTCAAGGCCGGCACCGGGATCGGCTGCGGCATCATCGCGTCCGGGAAGCTGCACCGGGGGCGGGGCGCGGCCGGCGACATCAGCCACGTCCCGGTGCACGTCCCCGAACCGGTCACCTGCTCGTGCGGCCACTCCGACTGCCTGGAGGCGCACGCGAGCGGCGCGGCGCTGCGGCGGACGCTGCGCGCGCAGGGGATCGAGGTCTCCTCGTCGCGGCAACTCGTCGAACTGGTCAACGACGGCGTCCCGGAGGTGACCACACTGGTGCGCAACGCCGGCCGCCTGGCCGGTCAGGTGCTGACCCCGCTGGTGAACTTCTTCAACCCCGACGTACTGGTCCTGGGCGGCGGCCTGTCGGCGGCCGAACCGTTCGTCGCCGCCGTCCGCGGAGCCATCTACGAACGCTGCCTGCCGCTGGCCACCCGCGACCTGGAGATCGCCACCGCCGTGACCGGCCGAGACGCGTGCATGCTGGGCGCCGGGGCACTGGTTCTGGACGAGGTACTGGCCAGCGAATGGGTGGACGACACCCTCAGCGCCCGCTGAGCCGCCGCGGCCGGTGCGCGCGGACGGATCTGTGCAACCCGGTGGTATGGAGCCATCGTGGCGTGCGTCAAGTGACGCTATGTCACCGCGTGGAGGTCCACCGCACCGCCCTGGTGGTCCTGGCCCAGTCCACCGCCGACGTGGTCACCGCCGAGGAGTTCCTCGCGCGGGTACGAGAGCCCGCGGTCGACCGGGAACGGTAGGGCGCCGGCTCAGGCGCCGCCCTCCAGCGCGGCGCGCGCCGGCAGCAGGGCCAGGAGTTGCCGCGTGTGGCCCGGGAGTTCCGCTTCCGCGAGGCCGGTCAACAGGTCGCGCAACGGTACCGGCCGATCTACCAGCGCCGCGTCGTGGGACAGGAGCACCGTGGGCATCGGGGTGTCGAGTTCGGTCTCGCTCAACGTCGGTCCGCTCAGTGCGCACAGGGCTTCGCCCTGGACGCGGATGCGTTCTCGGATCCCGGTATTGCCCCCGGCGAGCGTGAAGACGCGGTCGAGGGTCCAGGTGTCGTGCGCCAGTCGGTTGTCGTACGTCGCGATTGTTCCGGTGGCGACGGAGGAGACGGCCGCGATGGCGCCGGCGCCGACGATGGCGATGTGCGCGAGGATCTCGTCCGCGTTCCACTCGCCCGTCGGTGGGACCGGGCTCGGATCGCCGGAGTCGGCCACCGTGGCGGCGGCGTCCAGCAACGCACGGTAGGCGTCCCGAAGCGGGGTGGTGTCCATTGTGTCCTCATTCTTTGTGATCCTGCGCGGAAGGGGGAGCGCCGGCCGGGAACGGCGGGAACGACTGCGGGACGGGCGGCGACGCCCGCCCGCTCAGTCGTGCGCGGGGGACATCTCCCACGGCGCCTGCGGAAGGACCTCGCCGGTCTCCAACAGGGACTTGAGGTTCGCCAGCACCGCCGGCCACCCCCGGGAAATGCCGCCGAGCATCTCCAGGTTGGGGAGGTTCTCGTGGGTCACGGTGAGTCGGACGATGTCGTGGTGTGGTTCGACGAGGAAGGTGACCACGGACGGCTCCCTGGGCGCCTCGGCGTCGGGGGTGTCCTCGAAGGTGACGACCAGGCGCGTCGGGGGCTCGGTCGCCAGCACGCGACCGACGGCGTCGACGGCACCCGACCCGTCGACGCGTCGGTGCTCCCAACCCGAGCCCGGCTGCCAGTCCGAGACGTTGGCGTGTCCCCAATAGCGTGCCGTCAGGTCCGCGTCGGTCAGGGCCCGCCACACCTGCTCCGCGCTCGCGCGGATGTAGGTGACGTAGACGTAGGTCGGCACGGATGCGGATTCGTCGGTCATGGCGTACTCCTCTGCCCGATTCCTGATGGCACTGATCGTTTGTAGGCGCGGCTTGTCGAACCCCGAGATCCAGCGCTCCTCGATCTCGTGGATCGGCCCGGGATTGAGGTAGTGCAGCCGTTCCCGTCCGCGTCGCACGACGGTCACGAGGTTGGCCCGCTGGAGGATGTCGAGATGTTGCGTCGCCGACTGGCGTGCCATGTCCAGGCGCTCGCACAACTCGCGCAGAGTCTGCCCGTTGTGCTCGTGCAGGCGGTCGAGCAGGAGTCGCCGCGTGGGGTCGGCCAGCGCCTTGAAAACCGAGTCCATCGCTCTCCCTTCCAGGCTCACGCCCAATTATGCAGGTGAATGCCTGCCTATTGTCAACGACGCCGCCACGCCCCACCTCACGCGCTGCCCACCCACGCCTCGGCGCCGAAGGTCGCCTTCACCTCGGAGGCGATGCCCGCCGCGTGCACCGTGGCCGCCAGGGCGTACACGGTGGTCTTGTGCACGCCGCGCACGGTGAGGTGGACCGGGCTGTCGCCCGGATGGGCGGCGAGGATGCGCTTCAGCTCGGCCACCGCGTGCTCGGTGACCCGGTGCTCGGGCAGCGCGAGCCGCACGGGAGGTCGCCCGCCGTGCTCGGCGGAGGACACGTCCAGCACCGTCACCTCCCGGCCGAAGACGTTCACGGTCCCCTCCCGGTCCTCGACCCTGCCCTTGACCGAGACGACGTGGTCCTCGACCAGCGTGTGCTGCACGAGTCGATAGGCGGCCGGGAAGAACAGGACCTCGACGGTCGCGTCCCGGTCCGCGAGGTTCGCGATGGCCCACGCGTTGCCCTGTCTGGTCATCTTGAGCTGGACACCGGTGATCAGCCCGGACAGCCGTACCTCCCCGGTGGTGCGCTCGGAGGCGAGCAGTTCGGCGATCGAGCAGTCACGCGCGCCGGAGAGGATGTGTTCGGCGCCGTCCAGCGGGTGGGCGGAGACGTACAGACCCAACATCTCGCGTTCGCCGGCCAGCAGTTGCCTGCGCGGCCACTCCGCGTCGTCGACGGGGAAGTCGAGGCCGAAGGCCGGCCCCGTGCTCGCGTCCCCTCCCGGGTCGGCGAAGAGATCCTCCTGCCCGAACCCGGCCGCGCGCTTGACCGGGATGATCGCGTCGATCGCCTCCTCGTGGACGGCGGTCAGGCCCTTGCGCGAATGACCCAGCGAATCGAAGGTGCCGGCCTTGATCAGCGACTCCACCGCCCGCTTGTTGAGCGCGGGCAGGTCGGCCTTGGCCAGGAAGTCGGCGAACGAGGCGAACTTCCCCTTCCGCCGACGTGCGTCCACGACGGCCTCGATGACGTTGTCGCCCACGTTGCGCACGGACCGCAGCCCGAACCGCACGTCCTCGCCGACGGCGGTGAACTCCGCGACGGACTCGTTGACATCGGGTTGCAGGACGCGAACGCCGTTCTTGCGGGCATCGGCGAGGTAGACCGCCGCCTTGTCCTTGTCGTCGCCGACGGAGGTGAGCAGCGCGGCCATGTACTCGGCCGGGTGGTTGGCCTTGAGGTAGGCGGTCCAGTACGAGACGAGACCGTAGCCGGCGGTGTGCGACTTGTTGAACGCGTACCCGGAGAACGGCAGCATGACGTCCCACAGCGCCTTGATCGCCTCCTCGCCGAAGCCGTTGGCCCGCATCCCGTCGTGGAACCTGTCCCACTCCGCGGCCAGCACCTCCGGCTTCTTCTTGCCCATCGCGCGCCGCAGCAGGTCGGCGCCGCCGAGCGTGTAGCCGGCCAACTCCCGGGCGATGGCCATGATCTGCTCCTGGTAGACGAGCAGATGGAAGGTGTTCCCCAGGATCGGCTCCAGCGCCTCGCGCAGTTCCGGGTGGATCGGGGTGATCGCCTGGCGACCGGTCTTGCGATGCGCGTAGTTGGTGTGCGCGTTCGCCGCCATCGGGCCGGGCCGGTACAGGGCGTTGACCGCCGCGATGTCCTCGAACCGGGTGGGTTCCATCTGCCTGAGCAGCACGCGCATGCCGCCGCCGTCGAGCTGGAAGACCCCGAACGTGTTGCCCTCCGCGAGCAGTCGGTACGTCCTGGCGTCGTCCAACGGGATCACGACGGTCGCGGGGTCGCCGTCCATCGGGTCCACGGTGGCCAGCGCGATGCCCCGGTTCTCCCGGACGTTCTCGATGGCCTGGTCGATCACGCCCAGGTTCCGCAATCCCAGGAAGTCCATCTTGATCAGCCCCATCGCCTCACACGAGGGGTAGTCGAACCCGGTGATCCGCACCCCGTCCGAGGCGCGCATGTGCAGCGGGATGCGGTCGGTGAGCCGGGTCTTGGACAGGATCACCGCGGCGGCGTGCACTCCGGTGCCGCGGATCAGGCCCTCCACCCCGCGGGCGGTGTCGATCACCCGCCGCACGTCCTGCTCTTCCTCGTACATCCGCCGCAGCTCGCCGGCCTCGGCGTACCGCTCGTGCGCCGCGTCGAAGACGGCGGCCAGCGGAGCGGACTTGCCGTTGTTGTCCGGCGGGAGCGCCTTGGTGATGCGCTCGCCGTGCGCGTACGGATAACCCAGGATGCGCGAGGAGTCCTTGATCGCGTTCTTGGCCTTGATCCGGCCGAACGTGTTCACCATGGCGGTGTACTCGTCGCCGTACTTCTCGGTGACGTAGCGCACCATGCGGTCGCGCCGGCGGTCGTCGAAGTCGAGGTCCACGTCGGGCGGGTTGATCCGCTCGGGGTTGAGGAACCGCTCGAACAGCAGGCCGTGTTCCAGCGGGCACAGCTCGGTGATGCGCGTGGCATAGGCCACGATCGAGCCGGTGGCCGAGCCGCGTCCGGGACCGAGCGGGATCCGGTTCTCCCGGGCGTGCCGGCAGATGTCCGCCACGACCAGGAAGTACGAGCTGAAGCCCATCGGGCCGATGACCGACATCTCGGTCTCGAAGCGGTCCAGCACATGCTCGGGGACGGGGTCGCCGTAGCGCAGGGTCAGGCCCGCCAGGACCTCCTTGCGCAGCCACGACTCCTGGCTCTCGCCCGCCGGCACGTCCGGAAAGTGCGGCATCTCGTCGACGTAGTCGAAGACGTCCTCGTAGGACTCGACGCGCTCGGCGATCAGCAGGGTGTTGTCGCAGGCCTGGGGCAGCTCCGCGAACAGGGCGCGCATCTCGGCGGCGGTCCTGAGGTGGTAGCCGGAGCCGTCGAAGCGGAATCGCCGGGGATCGTCCTTGTTCTTGCCGACACCGATGCACAGCAGGCTGTCGTGCGCGTCGGCCTGGTCCTCGGTGACGTAGTGCGCGTCGTTGGTGGCCAGGAGCGGGAGGTCCAACTCCCGGGCCAGGCGCAGCAGGCCGTCGCGGACATCGCGCTCGATGGCCAGGCCGTGGTCCATCAACTCCAGGAAGTAGTTCTCCCGGCCGAAGATGTCCCGGTAGGCCGCGGCGGCGGCCCTCGCCTCGTCGTACTGGTTCAGCCGCAGTCGGGTCTGGACCTCGCCGGACGGACAGCCGGTGGTGGCGATGATGCCGTCCGGCCGTTCGGCGATCAACTCCCGGTCCATCCGCGGCTTGCCGGCCGGGAACTGGCCCTGGTAGCCGGCCTGGGTGCTGAGCCGGAACAGATTGCGCAGGCCCTGGACGTTGCGCGCCCACATGGTCATGTGCGTGAACCGGCCGCCACCGGAGACGTCCTTGGAACCCTCGCCGTCGTTGCCCACGGCGCGTCGGCCGCCCGGTCCCCAGAACTCCTGCCTCCGGGAGAACCGCGAGGACGGCGCCACGTACGCCTCGATGCCGATGATCGGTTTGACGCCCTCGAAGCCCTTCGCGACCTGCGCGAACTCGTAGGCACCGAACATGTTGCCGTGGTCGCTCATGGCGATCGCGGGCATCCGCTGCCGGGCCACCTCGGCGAACATCGGCTTCAGCTTCTGTGCGCCGTCCAGCATCGAGTACTCGGTGTGGTTGTGCAGGTGGACGAAGGAATCGGGCATGCGTGAGTCATCTCCGAGGGCGAGGGGGCGGGCGCCATCCGCGAAACCGAGCGTTGACCGGAGACATCCAATCGGGCATCGCGCAGGGGGATCAAACAACCATCTCGCCCATTGCCTACAACCCTTGGTTGTGTCCCTAGGATGTGCGGCGTGGACCCCATCGCCGTGCGCACCTTCGTCGCCGCCGTGGACGCGGGGCAGTTCCAGACCGCCGCCGCCCGGCTGTCGATCACCCAGCAGGCCGTCTCCAAGCGCATCGCCGCGCTGGAGCGGGAACTCGGGGTGCGGCTGTTCGTGCGCACCGCGCGCGGGGCCCGATTGACCATCGACGGCCAGGTGTTCCTGCCGCACGCGCGGGCCCTGCTCCTGGCCGAGGAGCGGGCCGCGGCCTCCGTACGTCCGGGCCGGCGCATGTTGCGGGTGGACGTGGTCGGCCGACGGGCCGCGCCGGCCGGTCTGCTGCGCGGCTTCCACCGCGCGCACCCGGACATCGGGCTCGACGTGGTGACCCTGTTCGGTGCCGACGCGGCCGTCGACGCCGTGCGGTCCGGTGCCATCGACGCGACCTTCCGCGCGGTCACCATGCCCGGGCGACAACTGCCGGACGGCGTCGAGGCCACCCCGGTCCTGGACGAGCCGCTGCGGCTGTTCACCGGTCCCGACCACGAGTTCGCCACGGCGACGGCGGTCGAACTCGGCCGGCTCGCCGGACACCGAATCTGGATGCCGAGCAACACCCGCGGCACCGAGTGGGCCGCCTACTACGACGAACTCGCCGCCGCGTTCGGGTTCACCATCGACACGGTCGGCCCCGACTTCGGCCTCGAGGCGCTGCTCGACACGATCGCCGACTCCTCGACCCTGGCCACCTTCCTCAGCGAGCGCACGCCGCTGGTCTGGCCCGTCGGGCACGATCTGCGGCTCATCCCGCTGCGCGATCCGATCCCGGTCTATCCGCACTCGTTGGTCTGCCGCGCCGACAACCCGCACCCCGCGCTGAGCACGCTCCGCGAGTACCTCGCCGGCCTGAAACCCGAACGCCTCGACTCCCAGGTCTGGACACCGACCTGGGCCCGGCGCCGCAGCCGGGCGCGCCGGCCGGACGGCGGCAGCGGCGGCCGTGCCGCCGGCCCGGTGAGGCATGTGGGCGGAGCCGGCATCTAGTGTCCCGACCCGCGCGTCCGCGACCCGTACGGTCGTGCCGACCGGGTCCTGTGGGCGCCGATCGTGGCCGGTGGGCACCGGCCGGTCGATCTCCCGGTCCGGGTCAGCGTTCGAGCCGGCTCAGTTCCGTCTCGATCGCCTCGGTGAGGAGGTCCCGGGCGTGCGATATCGGGAGGATCCCGGCCAGCCAGCGGCCGCTGAGGCCTTCGAGGAGGGCGGTCAGGCGCTCGGCGGCGGCCCGGGCCGCCCGCGGGGGCGCGCTCGGGACGGCCTCGGCGATCAGGTCGCCGATCTCGACCGACCACTCCGCGGTCGCGTTCGCCAGGTCGGTCCGGAGGGATTCGTCGAACACTGCGCTGGCGCACAGTTCGTTCCACGCGGTGCTGTTCTCCCGGACGATCGGGTCGTCCTGCAACTCCAGCAGCAGCCGGTGGCTCAGCTCGGCGCGCGCCGGCATCGGTGCCGCGCCCGGCTCCCGCTCGGTCGTGTACCGGTCGGCGCGGTCGTTGATGAAGCCCAGGGTGGCCCGCAGGACTCCCGTACGGTCCTTGAAGTGGTAGTAGATCAGGCCCGTCGAAACGCCGGCTTCGGCCGCCAACTCCTCGACGCGCAGCCCTCGTACCCCCCGGCGTGCGATGACGCGTGCGGCGGCTTCCATGATCGTGATGCGACGGTCGGACACAAATCGACACCCTAGCGCGTGTCCTCATTTCCCCATCCGACCCTCGCCAGGACATCCGGGAGGCGCCGGTCACGATCGCCACCGCGTCACGATCGAGACCGGCCGCGAGCGATCGTGGTCGGACAGGAAACGCGAGCCGTACAGCAAACTGTCGCCCAAACGAATCAACCGGTTACCGGGTGTCGTGTGTGCCGTGGGGCGGGGTAGCTATCGAGATGCTCGACGGGCAACCACGGGACGTCGATGTCGACTGGGGGGCGAACATGATCCGGGTTCTATTGGTGCACGACACGGAGCTGATCCGTTCGGCGCTCGCCGCGCTGCTCGATCGGGAGGAGGACATCGAAGTGGAGGCGGAGAGTTGGGACGGGGCCGCTCGACGGGCGCGATCCCAACTTCCGCACGTGTGCGTGGTGGACGTGGACTGTCCGGGGGCCTCGCTGTTACCGATGCGGCCGGTCGACCCGGACTGCGCGCTCCTGGTCCTGGCCACCACCGCCCGGCCCGGCAGTCTGTGCCGGGCGGCCGAGGCCAAGGCCCTCGGCTTCGTGGACAAGGACGCCCAACCACCGCAACTACCACGTGCGATAAGACTGGTGGCCGCCGGTCGGCGCTACGTGGACGGCTCGCTCGCGCTCGACCTGTTGCAGGCCGCGACCGCGCCGCTGACCCCGCGCGAGCTGCGCGTACTCTCACTTGCCGCCGAAGGGGCCTCGGCCCCGGAGATCGCCCGCAACTTGCGGCTGAGCATCGGCACGGTGCGCAACTACATGTCCGCGATCACCCGAAAGACGGGTGCGCGCAACCGGATCGACGCGATCCGGATCTCACAGGACGCGGGCTGGGTTTAGACCGGCCCGGTCGGATTCGGGCACCGCGCCGGAGCCCGGGTTCGACCGCACTCGGCGTGCGGGTATCCGCACGGACGCCCCGCCGAGAGCGCGATCCGGACGCTGTTCGACTCGGATCCGTTCGACTCGGATGCGTTCCCCGCAGGACCGTTTCCCTCGGATGCATTCCGCCGGGATCCGCCGTGTCCGGATTCGCCGCCTTCGGATCCGCCGCATCGGTCGCGTCCGGGGATCCGTTCCGCTCAGATGCGTTCGGCATGCCAGTGTCCGACCAGATCGCGGTAGAGCGGTGAGCGGTCCAGGAGTTCGCGATGGGTGCCACACACCGCGTGTGCGCCGTCCAGGACCAGGATGCGATCGGCGCGGCGGGCCGACGTGATCCGGTGGGCCACCACGATCAGCGTCCCGGGCCGGGCGGCGAAGGCCCGTTCGGCCCGCTCCTCGGCGATCGGGTCCAGATGACAGGTCGCCTCGTCCAACAACACCAGCGGGGCCGGCGACAGATGTGCCCGGCCCAGCGCGATCAACTGGCGCTCGCCCTGGGACAGGGACGCGGGGTCCACGAGCGCGTCCAGGCCGCCCAGTCGACGAACCAGCGGAAGCAGGCCGACCGCTTCCGCCGAGGCGGTCAGCGCCGCGTCCTCGGCGCCGTCCGGGCACAGGTACAGCAGGTTCTCCCGCACGCTGCCGGTGAACACGTACGCCTGCTGCGGGATGAGTACCCGCAGCCGGGACGGATCGCCGCCGACCGGACGCACCGAGCGACCCCCGACGCGCACCTCGCCCCGGTCCGGGGCCAGTAGAGCGGCGACCAGCGCGACCAGCGTCGACTTGCCGATCCCGCTCGGGCCGACCACCACGACGTGTTCGCCGGACTCGATGCTCAGATCGAGGTCGCGCAGGACCGGCTGCGCGTTCGGCCCGTAGGCGAAGGTCACCCCGCGCAGCTCCACCCGGGGTGGCCCATCCGCGTCCGGGACCGCCCGCGCGGCCGGCGCCGGAGGGTTCGCGGGGGGCTCGGTGAGCCGGTCGAGCACCACCAGGAGCCGGGTGCCGGCCGCGCCGAGCGCGTTCATCAAGGTGTGCAGGGCGGGCAACAACGACTGGGTCAGGTAGGTCAACGCGCCGAGCAGGGCCCCGGCGGTCAGTCCTCGGCCCAGCAACCACGGGGTGCTGATCAGCAACAACAACACCGGAAGTTGCCCGGCCACCGCCAGGGCCAGGGCCCGGGCGGCGGCCCAGCGGGCGAGCGAGCGCGCCGCCCGGGCCTCGGCCTCGATCAGCGTGTGGGTCCGGGCCGCGACCGGCTCGCGAGCGCCCGCCGCGAGCACGTCGCGCAGGCCCTCCGCGACCTCGCCGAGGCGCGTCGACAGTGCCTCGTCGGCGTCCAGGAAGGTGCGCTGCCGGGCCGCCATCGGCACCAGCGTGGCCACGAAGAGCAGCAGACCGAGCACCAGCGGCGGGCCCACCACGAGCAGCAACTCCGGCGCCAGCGCGCCCAGTCCGATCAGCGCGCCGAGCGCGGTGAAGACGAACGAACGGGCCACCAGGACCAGTCCGGCGAAGCTGTCCCGGGCGATCTCGGTCTGATTGGTCAACCGGGACACCACCGCACTGTCCGACCCGCGGGAGGGCGCCGCGATCGCATCGCCCAGCGCCCGTGCCGCCACGCGCCGCACCAGACCGTCGCGCAACGGCTCGACCAGATCCGCCAGACCGCGAAAGATCCCACCCGTGGCCAGGCCGCCGAGCACGATCGCCGCCGCCGCGACCGCCAGCCAGACCAGGCCGAGCGCGGTATTCCCGGCCAGGAACCCCTGATCGACGGCCATTGCCACGCCGTAACCGACCAGGAACGTCTGCGCCGCCTCCAGCAGCGACCAGGCCGCGAGCCGGGCCACCACCAGCCGCCGTCGGCTCACGAACCGCCGAGCCAGGGCCCACACGCGAGACCGTTCGCCCCTCATGCGCGGTCCCCGTCGGGCCCGGTCGCGTCGACCCGTTCGCCGGAAGTCCGCCCCACCGCATCCGGATTCGCCGCAGCCGGATTCGCGAACACCGCCCGGTAGTCCGGGTCCTCCCACAACAGTTCGTGCGTTCCGATCGCCCGCACCCGGCCGCCGGCCAACCACACGACCCGGTCCGCCCGGGCGGCCGAGGAGGCCCGGTGGGCGACCAGCAGCCGGGTGCCCGCGCGCACGTCTCGGACCAGCGCCCGGCCGACCCGCAGTTCGGTGACGCTGTCCAGACTGGATGTGGCGTCGTCCAGCACGAGAAGTCGACCGGCGTGCGCGAAGGCCCGGGCCAGACCGAGGCGTTGCAGTTCGCCGCCGGACAGTGGCGCGGTGCCCAGGGGCTCCGCGTATCCGGCCGGCAACAACCGGATGAAGGTATCGGCCCCGGCCGCCTCGGCGGCGGCCTCGATCTCGACGGCTGATGGCGCGTACGGCCCGAAGCCGATGCCTTCGCCGATCGTGTCGCCGAACAGCGCCGGTCGCTCGAACGCGTAGCCGACCTCCCGGCGCAGCAGCTCCGGTTCGACCTCGGTCAGCGGCACCCCGTCCAGCAGCACCGTGCCCGCGTCCGCGTCGGTCAGCCGTCCGGCCACCGCGGCGAGCACGGACTTGCCCGCGCCGGAGTGGCCGACCACGGCCATCGTGCTCCCGCCGGGCACGACCAGGTCGACGCCGCGCAGCACCGGTGTCCCGCCGCGTACGACGGTGACCCCGCGCAGTTCCAACCGGCCCGGGCCCCCCGGCGGCAGGTCGCGGTCGCCGGAGCACAGCGCGGGTACGGCGAGCAACTCGGCGATCCGGCCGGCGGCGGCGCGGCTGCGCACGAGCGAGTCGAGGGCGCCGACGGCGGCGCCCAGACCGGCGGCGAGCACCGCGTAGCGTGACGCGGCGAGCAACTCGCCGACGCTCAACTCGCCCTGGGCCAATCGCGTTCCGCCCATGGCGAGGACCGCCGTGGTGAGCAGCGGCACCAGCACGCCGGTGCCGGCCATGGCGCGCCCGTAGACCTGCCACATCCGGCGCCCCTGCGCGCTCAGTTCGGGCAACGGGGCCAGGATTCGATCGAGCTCGCGCCGTGAGCCGCCGGCCGCGGCGACCGAGCGGGCGCCGCCGAGGGCCTCGACCAGGCGGGTGGCGATCTCGGCCTGGACGCGCTGATAGTGCGACACGCTGTCCGAGGAGCCGCGGACGAAGACCCGCAACAACCAGAGCAGCAGCGGTACACCGGCCAGGAACACCGCGAGCAGGCGCAGGTCGATCAGCGCGAGCGCGACCAGTCCGCCGAGCGGCACACACAGCGCGGCCAGTCCGTTCGCCGCGGTGGTGGGCGCGGTGCTCGCCTCGGCGACGTTGCCGGTCAGCCGGGTGACCAGGTCGCCGGGTGTGCAGCGGGCGGCGGCGCGATGGGGGGCCAGGGTCAGCAGATGGTCGACGCCCCGGCGGCGCAACCAGGCGGCGGTACGCGCCCCCGTGACCCCGCCGAGCAGGGTCTCCAGGGTGTCGAAGACGACCCCGGCGACGATCAGGAGCACGCACAGGGTGACCGCGCCGCGCTGCCCGGGGGCGTCGTCGAGCAGCAGGTCGAGGGTGTGGCCGAGGACGGCGGGCAGTGCGATCGCGACACCGGCGGAGCCCGCGCCGCAGACGAACCCGGCCGAGATGCGGCCCGCGCTGTGCCGCAGCGCGCCGGCCAAGAGCCGCCCGGTACCGGAGTACGCGGGCGGCGGCGGGTCGGGGGTCCGGCGCGAGTCGGCCATGCTGGTGCGGTTCCTCGCCTTCGGGAGAGGGGTACGGCATGGGCAGGTCCCGGGCGGAATGCCGCCGCCCGGGACCGCGGTGCCCTCGTCACCTCGGGGTACTCACCCCTGGGTGCGGGTGCGTCAGTGGCAGGTGATCAGGCTCAGGCTGCTGTTGCCGCAGAGCAGGACGCTGAGGTAGCTGCCGCCACCGCCGCCACCGCCGCCACCGTTCAGCTCAACCTCTTCGGTCTCCATCGTCTGCAGGTCGAGAAGTGCCATGGTGTTGTTTCCCTTCGGTTGTCGTACTCGATGGTTCGAGATGGTGCGCCGGCCCCGTGCGGGGCCGGTCTTGCCTCGATCCCGCAAGGGATCGGCTTCAGGGCCGCCGGGTCGGCGGCGGGAGGAAGGGCAGGTGCACGGGTCGGTCGTGCAGCGCGCTGCCCAATGCGAGCAGGCAACCGGCGGTGCCGGTGCTCAGGTCCATCGACAGCCGCATCATCTGCTCGCCGGCGAAGGCCAGTTCCCCCCGATAGGGGAGCGCCCCCCAGGCCAGCGAGTCGATCTGGCGGCGGATGTCGCCCGGTTCGACGCCGGGTCCGTCGGTGGTGGTACGGCTCAGGTGCAGAACCATGCCCGCCGCGCCGCGGAACAGTCCGGGTTGGGCGTAGAACCTGGCCTGCGCGGCCCGGACGATCTCGCCTCGGGCGGCCTCGAACTCGGCGTCGGCACGATGCGCGAGGTAGTCGTCGAGCACCATGCCGATGCCGACGCTGCCGGCCCCGAGGTAGGGCATCGTCCGTCGACCCTCGTCGACCTGGAGGGTACCGCCGACGGCGACCACACAGCGGGCCAGATCACGGCGCAGCGCCTCCGCGGCGGCTTCCAACAGATCCGGCTCGCCCACGCGTTCGTACAGCCGCAGGTACAACAGCGCACTTCCGGCGGCGCCGTACAGCAGCCCGGCCCGGGTCGGTGCGGGTTCGCTGCGGGTCCGCTCGGCCAGCTCCTCGGCGCACGCGAACGCGTGCGCTTGCAGAGCGTGTTCGCCGGTGGAGGCAGCGAGCGCGTCGAGCGCCAGGCCCAGGCCGGCCAGGCCGCTGTGCAGATCGCGGGCCAGCGTGCGTCGGTCCTGGGCGAGGATCAGGTCGACCAGTTCCAGGGCCTGTTCGCGATGACCGAGTCGGTCCAGCGTCCAGGCCACTCCGGCCAGGCCGTCGTAGAACCCGATCGGGGTGCCGGACCGCGGGTTCTTGGCGGCGCGCAGCAGCCATTCCTCGCCCTCCGGACAGGCCGCGGCGCCGGTCTCGGCCAGCGCGTACAGCACCCCGGCCGCGCCGTGTGCGAAGCACGCGCCTCCGCCCGGAATGGCGAACTGCGCGATGTCGCCCGGGAAACAGCGGTCCTCGCGATCCGGGGTGGCCGACGCCCGGATCGCCCGCGCCATCGAATCGCGGCTCTGCGGCCAGTTCGCGGGAGTCACCGGAAGGTAGTCGTGCGTCGACCCCGTCCCGCGCGACACCGCCGGCACCGCGAGCCCGGCCTCGCCGGCGGGCCCGTCCGGGTGCGGGTCGCGCAGGATCTCCTCGACCGCGGAGTCCAACCAGCCCTCGGGGATCGGGAATTCCGCCATGGCGATCCGGACCAGGTGCCGGGCCTTGCCCCGATCCACGGTGAACAGGCTGGTCAGCGGTAGGAACAGGGCGATGCGCAGGCACGCGAGCGCGTACCGGTCCACATCCGCGCCGCGCCGGTCGGCGGGAGCCAAAAAACCCGGGTTGGCGACCACTTGCCGGCGGGTCTCGTCGTCGACCGTGGCGGCCTCGAAGTCGAGCAGCGTCACCGAGCTCTCGTCCTCGGACATCATGATGTTGAACAGGTGCAGGTCGTTGAACACCACACCGCGTGCGTGGATCTCCGCCACGGCGTTCTCGACCAGCCCGTACACCCGCATCGCCCACTGTGTGTACTCGGCGAGGCGCTCGGGCGAGGGATCCGTCTCGATCAGCGGGTGGCGGTGCGCGAAGAAGGTGTTCAGCGGGCTGCCCTGGACGAACTCCAGGACCAGGAAGCGATGATCGCCGAGGGTGAACCAGTCGTGCACCTCGGGCGTGCACACGAGCCCGCTCAGTCGGCGCAGGGCGTCGCGTTCGCGCTCCAGGCGGGTGACCGCGTCCGCGCCGTCCGCGCCGAGTCCGGCGTAGGGGCGGGCCTCCTTGAGCACGACCTGCTCGTCGGTGCGCAGGTCCCGGCCGATGTAGACGCCGCCGCCATTGGAGAAGTGCAGCGCGCGCTCGATCCGGTACGGGAGTTCACCGACGGTGGTGGCGGTACGGGCGGCCAGGTGTGGGGCCAGGAAGGCGGGCAGGGTGAGCCACGAGGGTACGTGGAAGGTGGGTTCCCTGCGGTCCGGGACCAGGGTGCCGGTGTCGTCCTCGATCGCGGGGCACAACACGCCGTTCGCGTCGTGACACGTGCGGTCGGCGAAGCTGCCGTAGCGCACGAACACCGGGCCCTCGCCCCAGCGCAGATCGCTGAGGATGTACGGCCCCGGTTCGCCGGCCAGCAGCGCGGCCAGGTCCGTCGCGACGACCCGACACTGCTCGTCGTCGGCCGGGTAGACGGTGACGAACTTGCCGCTCGCGGCCCGATCGGCGTACTTGGCGTTGCGGGTGTGCAGCAGGTACGGACTCGGCATGCACTTGAAGGCGATGCCGCGCGGGACGCAGTGGTCCCAGATCGCGGCGAGCACCCTGTCGGCGTTGTCCAGGCACGCCGACACGTGGATCTTCCAACCCTGGTCGGGCAACCGGCAGTCCACCGGGCGGAACGCGAGCCAGTCGCCGGAGCGGTGGCGCAGCCAGCCGTCCGGAAGTTCACGACGGGCGGTCTCGTAGTGCGCCGCCGGGCCACCCTCGTCCGTGCGAAGGCGATGCGGCGCGTCGTAGAACTGCCGATCGGCGTCGCAGTAGGCCGCGTAGCCCTTGTTCATCGTGCTCCCTTCCCGGTGGCCGGGGTGCCGTGGGGAACACTGCCGGCGGGTGGGAGCGGCGGACAGTCGCAAACGTCACGAATCATCGGTGAGGAACGAATGCCTCCGGTCGTGAGGAACTCACGTTCGCGGCGGTCGAGTTGCCGGTCACCTGCGGCGGAGTACCGGACCGACGCACCGGCGTCGCCGGTGCGCGGTGCCGGTGAGGCACACACGAAAGCGCCGCGCCGTCGATGCACGATGCCGGTGAATCGCACGGAAGCGCCTGTGCGGTCGGTGCGCGGTGACGACGACGATGATGACGGCGAGCGTGGGCGCCCGTGCCCTCGGCACGTGGTGACGGCGCCGCGGACGGGCGCCCGCGCCGTCAGCGCGCGGTGACGGTGAAGCGCACCGGAGTGCCCGGAACCGCCTGGGCGGCGTGGGCGAGGTACTCCTCGGGGACCACGCCGATCACCGGATAGCCGCCGGTGACGGGGTGATCGGCCAGGAAGAGCACCGGACGCCCGTCCGGAGGCACCTGAACCGCACCCAACACCATTCCCTCGCTGGGCAGTTCGTCGGTGCGTGCCCAGCTCAGCGCAGGTCCCTCGGTGCGCAGCCCGATCCGGTTGCTCGCCGACGCCACCGTGTAGCGCGCGGCTCCGAGCGAGGCGAGGGCGCCGGGAGTGAACCAGTCCTGCCGGGGGCCCGGGATCAGCGGCAGCACCAGTTCGGTGGGCGGCCCCGGCCGCCGCGAGACGTCCGCGCCCGCCGGAGTGGGTCCGGACGGCTCGCCCAGCGCGAGCACGTCGCCGTCGGCGAGCGGCGCCGGTCCCAGGCCGGACAGCAGGTCGGTGGAGCGGCTGCCCAGGATCGGCTCGACCGCCACCCCGCCGGCGAAGGCCAGATACCCGCGCAGCCCGGCGGTCGCGGGGCCGACGTCCAGCACGGCACCGGCCGGCACCCGGATCGCCGCGCCCCACGCGACCGGGCGGCCCTGTACCCGGACCGTGCAGGGTGCGCCGACCACCGCGGCCACGGTGGTCGTGCGCACCCGCACGGCGGTGCCGGTCAGCGTGGTCTCCAGGGTCGCCGCGCCGGACGGATTGCCGACCAGATGGTTGGCATGGCGGTGCGCGGGCTGGTCCAGGGCCCCCGAGCGTGGCACACCCAGGTGCGCGAACCCGTCCCGGCCCAGGTCCTGAACGGTGGTCAGGGCCCCGGCCCGGACCACCTCGACGGCGCGCGCGTTCATCGCTCCACCGCCACGAAACGCACCCGGACGCCGGGCGCGAACAACGCGGCGGGCTCCCGGGCGGCGTCCCACAACACCGCGTCGGTGCTGCCGATCAACTGCCAGCCGCCGGGCGACGAGCGCGGGTACACGCCCGCGTACTCGCCGGCCAGCGCCAGCGAGCCGACCGGCACGGACGTGCGCGGGGTGGCCCGGCGGGCCAGGTGGTAGCGCTCGGGCAGGCCGGTCAGGTAGCCGAAACCGGGCGCGAAGCCGCAGAACGCGACGCGGAAGGTGATCCCGCCGACGATCTCGGGGACGCGTTCGACCGGCACCCGCCACAGGTCGGCCACCTCGGCCAGGTCGGGCCCGTCGTAGCGGACCGCGATCTCGATCCGGTCGCCCGCCTCGGCGGACAGCGGCGGGATCCGCCAGCCGGGCACGTCGGCGGCCAGCGCGGCGGGGTCCGCGAGCCCGTCGAGCAGCACGGTGCGCGCGGCCGGGACGATCTCGCGTACCGCCGGCAGCGTGCCCGCGGCGCGTCGGCGAAGCAGCTCGGCGTGCAGCGCCTCGGCCCGGTCGGCCGTGTCCACCTCCAGGAGCAGCGCGTGTCGGCCCACCGGCAAGGCCCTCACGCGAACGGCTCCAGGGACACTCCGGCGGCCGACAGCGCGCGGCGGACCCGCAGCGCCAGCTCGGCCGCGCCCGGGGTGTCGCCGTGCAGGCACAACGACCGGGCCGAGACGGCGACCCGCTCTCCCGTGATGGCGACGACGGCGCCCTCACGCGCCATCGTCAACGAGCGGGACACGACCCGGTCGCCGTCCTGGACGACGGCACCGGGCTCCCCGCGCGGCACCAGGGTGCCCTGCGCGGTGTATGCGCGGTCCGCGAACGCCTCGGGTACGCAAGGCAGTCCGGCGGACTCGGCGGCTTCGAGCAGACGTGAGCCGGGCAGCCCCAGAACCGGCAGCGCACCACCGGCCAGCAACACGCCGGCGACCACCGCGCCGGCCTGATCCCCGTCCCACACCGTGCGGTTGTACAACGCGCCATGCGGCTTGACATAGGCCACACGGGCTCCGGCGGCGCGCGCGAACACCTCCAACGCGCCGATCTGATAAGCCACTTCGGCGGCCAGCTCGGCGGCCGGCACGTCCATCGCGCGGCGGCCGAAACCGGCCAGGTCGCGGTAGGAGACCTGCGCGCCGATCCGCACGCCGCGTTCGGCGGCCAGTTCGCACACCCGGCGCATGGTGACCGGATCCCCGGCGTGGAAACCGCATGCGACGTTGGCGCTGGTCACCGCGGACAGCAGCGCCTCGTCGTCGGTCAGCGTCCAGCGACCGAAGCCCTCGCCCAGGTCGGCGTTGAGGTCGATCACGGTGTCACTCACGCGCCGTCCATTCGCATCGCCGCGCAGATCATCTCGCACGCGTCGTCCAGATACCGCTCCAGGACCACCGCCGCGCCGGGCGTGTCGCCGGCCGTGAGCAGGTCGACGATCTCCCGGTTGCGCCGCAGGAACGGCTCGTGCAGCGCGCGGGCCGAGGGCATGGCCAGGAAGGCCAGGCGCAGTTCGGCGATCAGCCGGGTCATGTACTCGTCCAGGCGCGGGCTGCCCGCGAGCGCGACCAGCGCCCGGTGGAAGCGCAGGTCGGCGGTGCCGACCTCGGGCCAGTCGCCGATCTCGGCCGCGGCCTCGCCGCCGGCGACCGCCGCGTGCAGCGTGGCGAGCCGTTCCGGGCCGGCCGACGCGGCTGCTCGCAGGCCGGTACCCTCCAGGGCCCGACGGACCGCGTAGATGTCGGTCACATCGTCGGGGTCGAGCATCCGGACGAAGACGCCGCGATTCATCTCGTGGACGACCAGGCGGCCGTCCACCAGCGTGCGGAACGCCTCGCGCAACGTGTTGCGGGAGACGCCGAGGGCCGCGCCCAGGGCCTGTTCGGACAGTCGGGTGCCGGGTGGCAGCGCGCCCTCGGCGATGCGATCCCGCAACACCTCGGCGACGCGTTGTGCGGTGCCGGCGCGTCCGAGCAGGTCGCGATCGGCGGCAAGGCGTCCGAGCGTGTCGTCGGCCGACGGCCGGGCGAGGTCGACGTCTTGGCCCATGTGGGGTCCCCCAGAATGCGACGAGCGGTGCGGGAGGAGTAGATCAAGTTCCCGTACCGTTCACAAGGTCTTGTGGGATTGTTCAACAATAGCTTAGCCTCCTCGGCACCTCCTCGTCCCCCTGTTCGAGGACCCGAGCGTGGAAGGCTGCGCAATGATTGTGCTCCTCGGCGTCCTACTGGTGATCGTAGGGTTCGCCACACGACGCAACCCCCTGCTGGTGGTCGGTGTCTCCGGCGTGGCCACCGGCCTGCTCGGTGACCTGTCACCGCGCGAAGTGCTCGCCGCCTTCGGCAACGGCTTCGCGTCCAGCCGGGGCGTGACGATCTTCGCGATCACCCTGCCGGTGATCGGCCTGCTGGAGCGCAACGGCCTCCAGGAGCAGGCCCGGACCCTGATCGCACGGTTCGGCAAGCTCACCACCGGGCGCTTCCTGGTGTTGTACCTGGGCCTGCGCCAAGTCACCGCCGCCGTCGGCCTGGTCAGCCTGGGCGGCCCGGCCCAGACGGTCCGGCCGCTGGTGGTTCCGATGGCCGAGGGCGCCGCCGAGCGCAGCCACGGCGCGCTCCCGGACAAGACGCGCGAGAAGATCCGTTCGCACGCCGCCGGCGCCGACAACGTCGGCCTGTTCTTCGGCGAGGACTGCTTCCTCGCGGTCGGCTCGATCCTGCTGATCACCGGCTTCGTGAACACCACCTACCACCAGCACATCGAGCCGCTGCACGTGGCGCTGTGGGCGATTCCCACCGCCGTCTTCGCGTTCCTCATCCACGGCGGACGACTGCTGCGGCTGGACCGCACGCTGGCCCGCGAGTTCGCGGCGGTGTCCGCCGCCGGGCCGCCCGCCGAGACCGCCGCCGTATCCGCCGCCGCAGGTTCCGCCGCCGGCACCGTCGCCGAGGGGAAGCTCAAGTGATCAAGGTCGAGTGGTTCTTCTGGCTCGTCGGCGCCGTCTTCCTGGTGATGGCCGCGCAGATGCTCGTGGACCGCAGCAATCCCAAGCGATTCGGCAGCGCCGCGTTCTGGGGCCTGCTCGGCGCGGGTTTCATCTACAGCACGCGGGTCGTGGAGAAGACCTCCCCGGCCGAACCGCTGGGCGTGGCCGTACTGGTGATGGTGTGTCTGGCCGGCTTCGGCTTCACCGGCAAGGGCACCGTGCACACCACCGACCGCGAGCAACGGGTGGCCATCGCCGCCCGACTCGGCAGCCGGATCTTCATCCCGGCACTGACCATCCCCGTGGTGGCGATGGTGTGCGCGGTGCTCGTGAAGAAGTGGCACATCGGTTCCGAACCGATCCTGCAAAAGGGCAGCGAGACCATCCTGGGCCTGGGAGTCGGCGCGATCGTCGCGCTCGTGGTGGGCATGCTCGTGGTCCGCGAGAAGCGGGTCAGCGTGCCGATCCACGAGGGCCGTTCGATGCTGGAGGCGATGGGTTGGGCCCTGCTGCTGCCGCAACTCCTGGCCACCCTCGGCTCGATATTCCAGGTCTCGGGGGTCGGCAAGCAGGTCGGCGTGATCACCTCGAAGGTGTTGCCGGACGGCAAGATCTACATCGCGGTGATCGTGTACTGCCTGGGCATGTTCCTGTTCACCACGATCATGGGCAACGCGTTCGCCGCGTTCCCGGTGATGACCGCGGCGGTCGGCTGGCCGGTGCTGGTGGTCGAGGGCGGCGGCGACCCGGCGGTGGTCCTCGCGCTGGGCATGCTCGCCGGCTTCTGCGGCACGCTGTGCACCCCGATGGCGGCCAACTTCAACATCGTTCCCGCGGCACTGCTGGGACTCAAGGACCAGTACGGACCGATCAAGGCGCAACTGCCCACGGCGGGCGCGCTGCTGGTCGTCAACATCGGCATCATGTCGGCATTCGCCTTCTGAGCCGACCGCACTCCGCCCCTCCACCCGCCCAGCCGTCCCAGGAGACAGCAGCCATGACCCGCGTACTCGTCACCGGATTCGACACCTTCGCCGGTGAGGCCACCAACCCCTCGTGGGAGGCGGTCCGCCTGCTCGCGGACCTGCCCGAACCGGGCCTGGAGGTCACGGCGGTACGGCTGTCCTGCGTGTACGGGGTCGCGTTGGAGGAACTGCGGGCAGCCGTGGAGCGGGTAGATCCCGACCTGGTGCTGTGTGTGGGCCAGGCCGGCGGCCGGCCGGACGTCACCGTGGAACGCGTCGCGATCAACGTCGACGACGCGCGGATCCCGGACAACGCCGGCCGGCAGCCGATCGACGTCCCCATCGTCGAGGCCGGTCCCGCCGCGTACTTCGCCACGCTGCCGGTCAAGGCGTGCGTGGCCGCGGCCCGCGCGGTAGGGGTGCCCGCGTCGGTGTCGCAGACCGCGGGCACCTTCGTCTGCAACCACGTCTTCTACGGGCTGATGCACCTGCTCGCCACCGAACGCCCGACCACCCGGGGCGGCTTCGTGCACGTCCCGTACTCCTCCGACCAGGTCACCGAGCGTGCGGCCCCCTCCCTCCCGCTGCCCACGATCGCCGCCGGCCTGCGCGCCGTGATGACCACGGCCGCGACCCGCACCCAAGACATCACCGCCGCCGGCGGCGCCACCCACTGAATCCAGGCCGTCCGGTCAGGCGTCCGCGGCCGACCAGAACACCCCGACCTCGTCCTCGGCGACCACGACCGGTCCGACATCGCCGGCCACCGTCACCAGGCCGTTCGAGCAGCGCACGGGGTCGTGGTCGCGGGCCGCCAACGGGGTGGGGCTGTCGTTGGCGTAGTAGCGGGCGCGGCGACCGAAGCGGCCGAGCAGCGTCTCCGCGGCCTCGATCGCCCGCTCGTCGGCACGGGCGACCGCCTCCCACGCGAGTGTCCTGAGGCACTCCGAAGCCGCGCGCCAACCCACCTCGTTCAATTGCGCCATCAGCGTGTGCCCGTCGGTGACGGTGAACTCGACCCAGTCGGTGACCAGATTCGCCCATCCGCGCGGGTCACCGTCGTACGTCACGGTCGCGAACCACGAGCGGGGGCCGCGTGCCCGCCGATCCGGCTCGGGCAACTCCGGGTTGTGTCGCCGCATCACCTCCGCGGCCACCCGCGCCCAACCCCGGTTGTCGGGCAGGTCCGCGACAGGGAACGGATACGTGTCCGCGAGCTCCAGCGCGGACGAGCGCCACGGACTCCGACGCGATCCCCGGGCCGCGACGCGAACCACCTTGAGGTGGTCCCGCAACTCGCCCGACGCGGCCTCCCAGGCCACGGCCTCCCGTGTCGTGCCGGCGCTCATGACCGCGAAACGATCACGACCCGGGACCTGTTCCCACCGGCGGCGCGCCCCGGTCGATACTGGTGATCGGTCATCGCGCTCGCTCCCGAAGCCGATGGCTCGAGGGTCCGGGCCGACCGCCGACGCGTCCCCGACCGGCATCGCACGCCGGATGCGGCCGTCGGGCACCGGGGCGGCATCGCGACAGGACCCGCCACCGCGCGTCGCGGTTCGGCGAAACCCGGGTCATCGACGAAGGACCCAAGCCGGGGGAACGGCCTCGAATCCCGACGCCGGAACGCCTCGCGGCGTCGGTGGTCACCCGTTCGGGTAGGCCGGCGCCGAGTTGTGCGAACCGCGCTCGCGGACCCGGTCTCGCGCGGAAACTCCGGGGCCGTGCGCGTGACACAGTGTAGCCGGCCAGCCTCGCCACGGCATTCTCGGCATGCGTGGGGTCGGACGCCCGGCTTGGCTGGAGGTCGCGAGCACGGCTGTCCCAGCGGTAGGTCGCTACCGCGTCCGGGCTCGCCGGAGGTTGCATCATGCGTTCGATGAACAGGCTTGCGGGCGCCGCGCTGCTCGGCACGAGCCTCGCGCTGGCCGCCCCGGCGGTCGGCCACGCCGCCCCCGCCCGGTCCCAGGTCAACCCGGCCGACTGCGCGAAGGCGGTCGCCGCCGCGGCGAAGGCCCAACTGCAGTACGACGCCGCGCTCGCGGAATACGGCAAGGACGCGGCCGCCGCCGGCGGGAAGCCCGACAGGTCCCGGCAGGAGCAACTCGACCGCGCCAAGCACGAGTTCGACGCCGCGGCATCGGCCGCCGCCAAGGCGTGCCCGAAGGTCGAGTCCGCCGGCGAGAAGAACGGTTCCGGCGAGAAGGCCGGCACCGGCGAGAGCGGCCACGACAAGGACCGCGCGGACTCCGCCGAGGATGCGCAAGGCGGCACCGGCGGGTACCAGGGCAGCCACGCCGCGGCTCCCTCGGGCAGCATGCACACCGGTGCCGGCGGGACCTCCACCGGCGCCGGCGGCAGCGAGATCGCACTCGGCGCCGGCCTGTTCGCGGCCGGCGCCGGCGTCCTCGTGCTGCATCGTCGTCGACGCGCGGGCGGCCGGATCTGAGCGGATCCTTCCCGGCCGCAACGCCGCAGCACCGCAACGCCGCAACGCCGCAGTACCGCGTTCCCGCACCGCCCGACCACGGTCGCGCGGTGCGGGAACCGGGCGGAACACACCCACCACGCGGGCGACTTCAGGCCGAGGCCGGTCGCCGGGCACAGTTGTTCGGGAGCATTCGTGGAACCTTCGGCGCCGGCCGACGCCGCACCCGAGCGCAAGCGCGGCAGGGGACCGGTGGGCGCCGCCGCAGCCGCGATGTGCCTGGGTCTCGTACTGATCGTCAACGGCACCGGGGCCGTCGACCCGCCGCCGCAGCCCGGCCAGGCCCGGGTCTATCCGGACCAGCCGCGCCCGGCGCCGCACGATCCGCCTCCGCTGGCCCCCCTGCCGACCGCGGCGCCGATCCGGGTGCGGATCCCGGCGATCTCGGTGGACGCCCCGCTGACCGGGCTGGCGCTCGAGGACGGCGGCCGACTCGCGGCCCCGCCGGACGACGAGGGCAATCTCGCCGGCTGGTACCGCGAGGGCACCGCGCCGGGGGCCGGCGGCACCGCGATCATGGCCGGACACGTGGACACCCGGCAGGGTCCGGCGGTCTTCTACCACCTCGGCGAGCTGCGCCGGGGGAACACCGTCGAGGTCGATCGGGCCGACGGCGACACCGCGATCTTCACCATCGACGCCATCGAGGTCTATCGCGCCGAACGATTCCCCGATCGACGGGTCTACGGTGCCGCGAAAGGGGCGGAGTTGCGGCTGATCACGTGCGGGGCGGGCTTCGACGAGGTCGAACAGCGCTACCGGGGCAACGTGGTCGCGTTCGCCCACCTGACCGGCCGCCGCCCGGCCGACGCACCGGACGGATGACATGCCGCCGCCCCGCCGACCGGGTGGCCGTCGGGGCGGGCGAACAGCGTTGCGATTCGGATCAGTTGGCCGTACCCGCGGCGACGGCGAGCTTGTTCGTGTCCGCCTGGTCCGTGTCCGTGTCCGTGTCCGCGCCGGCGCGTCGGACCCGGACGCGTCGGACCTGGGCTCGCGCATCAGGATCAGGGCGAGTGCGGCGGCGGCCCGGAAGTCGGCGGCGCCGGCCCGGAAGCCGGCCGACATCGCGCTGGTGAAGGCCTCGCGGGCGGCGTCCGCCAACCCGTGGTCACCGGAGGCGACCAGGATCCGGCACGGGTCCGCGACGAGAACTTCGACGACGGCCTCCAGCGCGTGCCGGACGGCTTGGCCCTTCGGCTGGGCCAGGTCCTGTCCGGCGGATCCTGGTGGGTCCGCGCCGCCCGGCACCGCGCCTCGCCGCACCGGAGAAACAGCCGAAGAGAACCACTATGCGGCTGCTTCTCCGGCACGCCGATGCACGGCATCCGCCCTTCGGGCTCCTCGCTGCGCTCACGACGCGGCCCGATCCACCAGGATCCGCCGGACAGGGCCTGTCCGCACCGGCGGGTCCCGCGGTCCGGCCGCGGTCCCCGGCGGCGCATCATCGAATGCTCGGCCGGGTCCCGGCGCGCACCGGTACCCGGCTCGCGGCCGAGGCCGGGGATCGATGATCCCCGGCCTCGGCCGTGCCGTGCGCGTCGGTCAGTCCCGGTGCGAGCCCTTGACGTCGACGAAGATCGGGTTGCTGTAGAACCAGATGTCGCGCCACGGGTCGCCGTCGTTGTTCGGGTGCTGGATCGGCCCGGCCGGGTCGACCCGCGGACCGAACGGGCCGACGCCGTGCCGGTTTCCGTCGCTGCCCCGGAGCCGGATGTAGTACGGCTTGTTCCGGCGCGGCAGCTGCACCTTCAGGGTGTAGGTGCCGGTCCGGCCGGCCACGTCGATGCGCTTGCTCACGCGTGTGTCCGGGGCCTGCCACGAGTCGGCGTCGCGGGACTTGCCGGTGACGGTTCCGGTGATCACGTCCACATGCGCGAGTCGGGGAATCTCGCCGTGGTAGTTCGGCCGGCTCGCCGTGGTGACCCGGATGTAGAGCGTGGCGCCCCGGTTGGCCGCCAGCGGCAGCCGGCCGCCCAGGGTGACCGGCTCGGTGCGACCGTTGTCCGCGACCAGCCACACGTCCAGACCGTCCAGCAACTGGCCGTGGTCCACCCACACCCGCCCGGCGCGCAGGCCCGCCATCACGTCGCGGTAGCCGAAGCGCTCCACACCCACGTGGGTGCGGCTGAACTGCCCCGGCCAGAAGTCGCTGCCGGGCTGCGGGACCCCGGTGTCCACGGGCAGCGGCTTGGAGCCGAGATCGTCGAAGCCCTTGCCGGGCGGGTAGGCGCCGTCCGCGTAAGTGTCGAACATGGTGCGGTGGTTGTCCGAGTTCGAGGTGACCGACCACAGCCGGCCCTCGGCGAGCAACGCGTCCCACATGCCGCCGACCGTCGCGGTCATCCAGTCGAAGCCGCCGTGCGTGCGATAGCTCTCGATCGGGTACCTCGGCCAGCTCTGCGGCGACGGCGCGTTCTGGTACTCGCCGCGCTGGAAGCTGCCCGGCCCCGACTGCCCCTCGCGAAACTTCACCCATTCCGGGTCGGCGTTGGCCTGCGAACCGGGCGCGCCCTCGAAGCCGAGGAAGATCGACGGGTCCGCGTCCTGCCACGCGCGCAATTCGTGCGGGGAGACGATGCCCAGCCGGCTCGGGTGGTTGGCCAACACCAGCACGTCGTCCACGTAGCCCTCGCGCCGGCGCTGCCCGAGCCAGCGGATCGCCTCCACGGCCTTGGCCTCGTTTGCGGCGGTGGCCGGGTCGCCCACCGCGCCGACGTCGAACTTGTTCAGCTTCGCGTCGAACTTCAGCTCGAACTGCCGCAGCAGCTCCACCTCGTTGGCGCCGGGCGCGACCATCAGGGTGGCGTGCTCGGCGGCGGGCACGTACCACTCCAGGCCCTGGAAGATCAGGACCCGGGGGTTCTCCTTGCGTGCCTTGACGATCTCCTCGTGCTCGCGCTGGGCGCCGC
This sequence comes from Embleya sp. NPDC025285, assembly GCF_055558835.1. Taxonomy (NCBI): domain Bacteria; kingdom Bacillati; phylum Actinomycetota; class Actinomycetes; order Kitasatosporales; family Streptomycetaceae; genus Embleya; species Embleya sp. NPDC025285. The sequence continues at coordinate 24,751 of NZ_JBVHLU010000055.1, read as the reverse complement.
CCGCGTTCGCGTGGCCGAAGTTGGCGTGCTCGGTGTAGACGATCCAGTCCAGGCCGAACTGGCGACCCTGCGCCGCCGACTGGGCGAAGCCGTACTTGGCGTCGTGGCTGTAGACGGTGTGCACGTGGTGGTCGCCCACCAGGTAGGCGTACTTGGCGGGCGGACCGTCGTGACCGGGACGCGAACTCGCCTGCACCCCGTCGTCGGACTCGGCCGCGGCGGCCGAGCCGGCGCCGACCGCACCGAGCGCCGACGCGCCCAGGAAACCGGCCCCGAACAGCCCCGCCCGACCGATCAGGCCGCGTCGGGACACGCCCTGCGCGTCGAGCCGGTCCTCGGCCACCTCCGGGTCGGCCCACTCGGGCAGTCGCACTGCGGGGTGATCGGGTTGGTTCGAGTGATCGGCGGTCGCCATGTGGGGTCCTTGCGGTCGGGGGCGTCGGGGGATGCCGCCGTGACGCTATGGGCCGCAGGTGGCGAACGGGCGACGAACATCCCGCGCGCACGTGACGGGCGGAATGATCTTCGGGTGCGCGCCCCCCGCGAGCCCGGGCCTTGCGACGAGACGGAGGGCCCCTGCTCGACGTCGCCGTGTTCCCTCCCCCGCACCGGGGCCCGTCTCACCCGGTCCGAACCAGCGAATCGGGTGTGTCGCCGGGACGCCGCCGCGACGTCGACCGGCCCCGCCCGTTCCGGCGCAGCAGCAGCTCGACCACGATCAGGTTGGGCACCCAGCACAGGAACGGGACCACCTTGTACGCGCTGTCGAAGTCGGTGAACGGGACCAGGATCACCAGCCACAGCCGCAACGTCACCGCCGCGTAGGTGAACGCGAAGGTCCGGTGCATCCACCGGCGGTGCTCCTCGACCGCGCCGCGCCGAATGGCCCGTACGGCCGCCAGCGCGCAGGTCGTCCACAACACCGCGAGCATGCCGAACCCGGCCGTGCCCACCGCGCCGGCGTAGCTCATCGGCGCGAGGGTCAGGCCGGCGACGCCGCCGACCACGATGCACGCCACCACCACCCGACCGCAGACCCGGTGCAGCCTCGGCGCGCGGGCCCGGGCACGGGCCGAGAGCTGTGCCGGGGACAACAGCAGGGCCACGGCGGCGGGCACGATGTGGGCGTAGAAGGCGGCGCGGACCCACGCGGGTCGGTCCGCGTAGTTCGCGGCGATGTCGCCGTCGTCCGCGGCCAGCTCGGCCAGTGAGGTGGTCAGGTAGGGCAGCGGCGCGAAGACCGCGATGGCCAGGGCCGTCAGGGCCAGCCACCAGACCCCCGCCGTGCGCCCTCGGGTCGAGTCGTGCGTCACCGCCGTCATGTCCGTGCGTCCTTTCGCTGCATGCCGGCAACGCTAGGAAGCACGGGGTGCCGCGCTCGCCCCTCGGGGCGGGGGAACCGTCTCCCTCCTGCGAGGGAGGGTGGTCTCCGCCGAGGGGAGGTGGACCGATCCGGCCCCGATCGGTGCAGGATGGGCCATGCGCATTTCCGACGCCTGGCTGACCGTGGCATTCGTGGTCTGCGCGGCCTCGGTGACCGTGTTCATGCCGGCCGGTTCGCCCTATCGCGGCCCGGACGCGGCCGGCCTGGCACTGGCGGTCGCGGCGGCGGTCTGCCTGTGGTGGCGCCGGACCGCGCCGGTCGTGGTGGTCGTCGTCGCGTCGGTGCTGGTGGTGGTCAACTCGGTGGCGGGTTATGCCACCACGGTGACCCAGTGGCCCGCGTGGATCTCGCTGTTCACCCTCTTCTCGCTGCGCGGCGCGCTCGATCGATGGGTCGGCGCGGTGGCGGGGCTGGCCGCGGTGAGCGGCTACGTGTTGTCCGATCGCGAACCGGTCGGCGCGGTGGAGGTGTTCAGCCTGTTGGTGTGCTTCCTGATCGCCACCGTCACCGGCGACGCGGCGCGCAGTCGACGGGCCGCCACCACCGCCGAGCACGCCCGGGTCCGGGCCGAGGAACGCACCGAGTTGGCCCGTGAGCTGCACGACTCGATCGGGCACGCGGTGAACGTGATGGTCATGCAGGCGGGGGTCGGCCGCCGGGTGTTCGCGGCGGATCCCGCCTTCGCGCGCGAGGCGCTCGGCAACATCGAGAGCGTGGGCCGCGAGGCGCTCGGTGAACTCGACCGTCTGGTCCGGGTGATGCACGCGGCCGAGCCGGTGACGGACCTGACCGGCCTGGTCGATCGGGTCCGGGCCGCCGGACGGGAGCTGCGGCTGGACGCCGCGGAGGTCACGATGAGCGCCGGTGTCGCCCGGGCACTGCACCGGATCGTCCAGGAGGCGCTGACCAACGCACTGCGCCACACCGAGGCGGGCCGGATCGACGTGCACCTGGCCCAGGTCGGCGCCACCGTGGTGCTGGAGATCGTCAACCACGGCGGAAACCTTCGGATCGGCCGGCCAGGTCGCGGTCTGGCCAACATGCGCGAACGCGCCCGCCTGGTCGGCGGCGAGGTGGAGGCGGGCCCGATCCGCACCGGATTCCGGGTACGCGCGACCCTGCCCGCACAGGCGCCCTCGTGATCCGGGTCCTGCTGGCCGACGACGACGCGCTGGTCCGCGGCGGCCTGAAGGCGCTGCTTCGGGCCGAGCCCGGCATCGAGGTGGTGGGCGAGGCCGCGAACGGCGTCGAGGCGGTGCGCGCCGCGCTCGCGCTGAAACCCGACGTGGTGGTGATGGACATCCGGATGCCGGTCCGCGACGGGGTCTCCGCCACCCGCGACCTGATGGCCGCGCCGGATCGCCCGAGGGTCCTGGTGCTCACCACGTTCGACCTGGACGAGGTGGTGGACGACGCGATCACCGCCGGCGCGGACGGATTCCTGCTCAAGCGGGCCACCCCCGAGGAACTGGTCACGGCGATCCGCGCGGTCGCCGCCGGCGACGCGGTGGTGTCGCCGGCGGTGGCCCGCAGGTTGTTCGCCTCGCACGCCGCGCGGGTGGGTCCCGACCACGAGCGCGCGGCCCGGCTCACCGAGCGTGAGGCGGACGTGCTGCGGGCGATGGCGCTGGGCCTGTCGAACACCGAGATCGCCCGTTCGCTGCACCTGTCCGTGGAGACGGTCAAGACGCACGTCAAACACGTGCTGGCCAAGCTCGACGTGCGCGATCGCACCCAGGCCGTGGTGTGGGCCTACCGGACGGGCTTCGCCTATCGCGGCACGTCCACCGTCGTGGAGTGAACCGGGATCCCGTCCCCCGGGACGGGACCCGGGTGCGGGGCTGCGCCCGCAGGCGGAGCCCCGCACCCTTCTCGACCGCTACGCCGTGCCGGCCTTGGCCAGGATCGTGTCCGCGACGTGTCCGGGCACCGGTGCGTACGAGTCGAACTCCATCGTGTAGCTCGCCCGACCCGAGGTCCGGCCCCGCAGGTCGCCCACGTAGCCGAACATCTCGGCGAGCGGCACCAGCGCGGCGACCACCTTGGCGCCGGAGCGCTCCGACATCGTCCTGACCTGTCCGCGACGGGCGTTGAGGTTGCCGATCACCTCACCGAGGTAGTCCTCGGGCGTGGTCACCTCCACCGCCATCATCGGTTCGAGCAGGGTCGGCGACGCCAGCCGCGCGGCCTCCTTGAAGGCCAGCGATCCGGCGATCCGGAAGGCCATCTCGGACGAGTCGACGTCGTGGAAGTCGCCGTCGAGCAGGGTGACCCGAAGTCCGGTGAGCGGGTAGCCGGCCAGCACCCCGAACTCCATCGCGGCCCGGCAGCCCGCGTCCACCGACGGGATGTACTCCTTCGGAATCCGCCCGCCGGTGATCTTGTCGACGAACTCGTAGCCGTCTCCCTCCAGTGGTTCGATCGCGATCCGGACCTTGGCGTACTGGCCCTTGCCGCCGGTCTGCTTCCGATAGGTGTAGTCGTGCCCGGGTACCGCCGCGCGCACCGTCTCGCGGTAGGCGACCCGTGGCCGGCCGACGTCGGCGGCCACGTCGAACTCCAGCCGCATCCGGTCGACCAGCACCTCCAGGTGCAGTTCGCCCATGCCCGATACGACGGTCTGGCCGGTGTCCCGGTCGGTCTTGACCCGGAACGACGGGTCCTCCTCGGCCAGGCGCTGGATGGCGGCGCCCAGCTTCTCCTGGTCGGCCCGGGACTTGGGCTCGATGGCCACCTCGATCACCGGGATCGGGAAGTCCATCGATTCCAGCACCACCGGGTGCGCCGGGTCGCACAGCGTCTCGCCGGTGGTGGTCTGGCGCAGCCCCATCACCGCGACGATGTCGCCCGCGCCCACGGACGCGATCTCCTCTCGTTTGGCGGCGTGCATTCGGTAGATCTTGCCGACCCGCTCCTTGCGGCCCTTGACCGAGTTCTGCACCTGGTCGCCGGTGCGGAGCCGGCCCGAGTACAGCCTGATGAAGGTCAGCTTGCCCAGGTGCGGATCACTCGCGATCTTGAACGCGAGGGCCGCGAGCGGCTGTTCGTCCGAGGGCAGGCGGACGACCTCGGGCCGCGTCGGGTCGACCGCGTGGCCCTCGATCGCCCGCACGTCCAGCGGGGACGGCAGGTAGCGTGCGACGGCGTCGAGCAGAGGTTGAACTCCCTTGTTCTTGAACGCTGTTCCACAGAGCACGGGGGTCACGGTGCGACCCTCGTGGAGACCGGAGGCGATGGTGATCCGGCGGATCGCGGCGTGCAACTGCGCCTCGGTGGGCTCCTCGCCCGCCAGGTACGGCTCCAACATCGCCTCGTCGTGTTCGGCCGCGGTCTCCAGCAGTCGGGCACGCCATTCGAGCGCGGTCGCGCGATGCGCGGCCGGGATCTCGACGTCCTCGTACGCCTCGCCCAGTCCGGTCTCGGCCGACCAGAGCAGGGCACGCATGCGCACCAGGTCGACGACGCCGCGGAAGTCGGCCTCGGCGCCGATCGGCAGTTGCAGCACCAGGGCCACCGCGCCCAGTCGTTCGCCGATCATCTCGACGCAGCGACGGAAGTCGGCGCCGGTGCGGTCGAGTTTGTTGACGAAGCAGATCCGGGGCACCCGATAGCGGTCCGCCTGACGCCACACCGTTTCCGACTGCGGCTCGACGCCGGCGACCCCGTCGAAGACGGTCACGGCGCCGTCGAGGACGCGCAGGCAGCGCTCGACCTCGACGGTGAAGTCGACGTGGCCGGGCGTGTCGATGAGGTTGATCCGGTGCCGCACACCCTCCAGTGTCCAGTCGCACGTGATCGCGGCGGACGTGATGGTGATGCCGCGATCGCGTTCCTGGGGCATCCAGTCCGTCGTGGTGGTGCCGGCGTGTACTTCGCCGATCCGGTGCGAGGCGCCCGTGTAGAACAGGATCCGCTCGGTGGTGGTGGTCTTGCCGGCGTCGATGTGGGCCATGATCCCGATGTTGCGGATGCCGGCGAGGTCGCGGGCGGTTCCGGTCATGACTGGTTCTTCTCTCCTGCTCGATGGATGGGTGGAGACGAATCCGGGCAGCCGCCATCGACCCGTGACCCCGTCGGCGAGACCCGGCACCCGGCGGCGCCGCGTGCGGTGGGCGAACGGTACGAAGGGGAAACGGACTTCGTCACATGGCAGGTGCGGTGCGGACGCAAGCGCAGACGCAGAGGCAGGCGCAAGCGCGGACACACAGGCAGGCGCAGGGGCCGCCGGGGCCGGTCGGGACACGACCGGGCACACCTCATCGACCCATGGGCGCACCGCGTGCAGCGGTCGACGACACCGGCGCGCGCCGTCGGGACGGCGTGGCGGTGTGGCCGGACCGGTGCGGCGCGGGGGCGCGGCATGGGGGCCGGTGAGGGTTCGACGTGCGCCGGCGAAGCCGGGACGAGCCGGGCTCAGCGCGGGGCGGCGGCCTTCGGGTCGGCTCGGTGGCGGCTGTGGCGTCGCGGGCCGGCGGGTGGGACGACGGGTGTCGTCCCCCTGGCTACCGGTGGCGAATCAGCCGCGAGGCGACCCGGAGCGATCGGGCCAACGGCCCTTCCACGGCTCCCGGTTCGACGTCGGACGCGCGCTTCGCGGCCGGGTGCCGAACGCGGGGCGCGGCGCTCCGATCCGCTTGCAGGTCACGTCCATGCGGCCACCATAGATCGACAACTCCGGCGCGGTCACCTGGATTTCCGGAGGGACCGGCCGAGGGGCCCGCGGGTGGGGAGGGTGATGGGTCGGCAGGCGGTTCCCGCACCCGCCGTCGGGCCGGGGCGTGCCGGTGTCGGATCGGGCTCGCCCACAGGAGAGCGGGCGAGGAAGCGATGCCGCACAGGGCGGCGAGGGCGCCCCGGTTGCCCGGTCAGGTGGCGGTCGGACCCACGGTCGGCGCCCGATCGCCCCCGGACGGGCCGCGGCGAACCGGTCGAGCGGCAGCGCGCAGGCGGCAGCACATCGGGTCATGCCGGGTCACGCCGAGTCGTGCGGGCGTCGCGCGATGTGGTCGAGTTCGGCGAAGTCGGCGTGTTCGAGCGCGGATGTGGGCAACAATGCGCGCAACGGCGGGCCCGGGAGGACGGACTCGGCGACGACACGGTTCGGGCGGGGCGCGCGTGGGTCCACCCGTCCCGGTGCGGACGGCTACGGGGGGCGGCGTGGAAGCGGAACTGATGACGCTGGCGACATCCGGCGCGACCACGATGGTGGGCCTGATGGTCTCCGAGTCCTGGGCTCAGGCCCGGGCCCGGATCGCCACCCTGTTCGGTCACGGGGATCCGGCCCGAGAGACCGAGATCGAGGAGGACCTCGAACTCTCGCAACGCGAGTTGATCGTGGCTCGGGACGCCGGCGACGACCTGGTGGCGGCGGACATCGAGGCCGAGTGGCGGACCAGGCTGCGTCGACTGCTGCGGGAGGATCCGGTCGTGGCGGCGGAACTGCGCGCGCTGCTGGACGAGTTGGCCCCGGCGGGAGAGGGCGGGTCGGGCGCGGTGCACAACACGATCAGTGGCGGGACCCAACTCGGTCCGGTCGTCCAGGGCCGGGACTTCGACAGATTGACCTTCAACGCGCCCGGAATCCCGCCATCGGTCGATCGGGACCCGGGCGGTCCGGGAGCGCGCCCCTGATCGAGGTCGCCGGATCGATCGGTGACGTGGTGCGCACCGGCCGTTGTCAAGACCGAGTGGGCCCGGTCCGCGCCGCCGTCTCGCCGCGCGCGGCGGGCCCGGGCGTACCAGGGTGGGATGTGGCGGCCTCGTAGCCCGTGCCACCCGCCGCACCGCAATCGCCTGGATGTCGAGGACCTCGAGATGAACGACTCCCACGACCACGACCACGGTCTCGGCTCCGGCCGATGGATCACCGTGCCGACCGGCGACGGTCCGATGCGGGTCTACGCGGCACACCCGCACGGCCCCGACGGCGGCCACGACAACCCCACCGCCCGAGTCGCCGGTGCCGTCGTGGTGCTCCAGGAGGCGTTCGGAGTCAACGAGCACATCCGGGACATCACCCGCCGGTTCGCCGCCCGCGGCTACCTGGCCCTGGCACCCGACCTCTTCCATCGCAACGGGGTGCGTACGCTCGACTACGAACAGCGCGCCGAGGCGATGTCGCTGATCGACGCGATCGGCCCGGCGGCGATCGCCCTCGACATCCGCGCGGTGTTGGCCCACCTCGCCGAGCACGAGTCGATCGGCACCGGCCGCACCGCACTGGTCGGCTTCTGCTTCGGGGGCCGGGCCGCGTTCACCGCGGCCACAGCGATCGCCGGCCTCGCCGGCACCGTGGTCTTCTACGGAACGGGCATAGCCTCGGGGCCGCACGCCGTACTGGGCCGGGCCAAGTACCTGGACGCACCGCTCCTGCTGCACGTGGGAGCCGAGGACTCGACCATTCCCGCACCCCGGGTCGAGGCGATCGACGAAGCGCTGCGCGCGGCCGGCGCGAACTTCGAGAGCCACGTGTACCCGGACGCGGGTCACGCCTTCGCGTGCGAGGCCCGCCCGCAGCTGTACCGTGCCCGGGCCGCCGAGACCGCGTGGGCCCGTACGTACGCCTTCCTCGATCGCCGACTGCCCGTGATCGGCTGACCGCGCCGAGCCGTCCCTACAGGCCCATCCGGGCCACCTGGGCGGACAGTTCGGCGGCCGTGGCGCAGACGGCCGCGACGTACTCCGGCACCCGATCGTCGGAAACCCGGTGCGACAGCGCGGCGATGCTCACCGCGGCCACGACGGCGCCGTCCTCGCGGCGCACGGGGGCGCCGATGCCCAGCACGTCCGGGTCGAGTTCACCGCGCGCCACCGTGTACCCCTCGGCGCGGATGTCGGCGAGGCGTCCGCGCAGTTCGTCGGGATCGGTGACGGTGGCGTCGGTGAAACGGGGGAGCGGGCGGGCGAGCAGTCGCTCCACCTCGGCGTGATCGGCCCAGGCCAACAACGGCAGCGCCGCGGCGCCGGCGTGGACGGGCAGTACCTGACCGCGCTCGTAGGACAGGCGCAGCGTGTGTGTCGCCTCCTCGCGTTCGAGGCACACCACCGCCTCGCCGGCCCGCCGGGTCAGCAGCACCGGCTGGCCGACCGCGCGGGCCAACCCGCGCATCAACGGCCGGGCCAGGTCGGACAGCCCGACCCCCTTGCGGGCCAGCCGGGCCAGGTCCAGCACCCGCGGCCCGAGCCGGAAACCGGAGCCGCCGTCGTTCTCCTCCAGGAACCCGTTGGCGGTCAGGCTCTGCAGGTAGCGGTACGCGGTGGAACGGGCGACGCCCAGGTGTTCGGCGACCTGGTTCGCGGACACCGCGAGTCGCTCCTCGTCGAACAGCAGGAGGATGTCCAAAGCGCGATCCGCGGTGGAGTTGCGCCCGCGGTAGGCCTGGCCATTTCCTGCTTCCCGGGGAATGGTTCCTGACATGCGAAAACGGTATCAGCGGGGGCGCCGGCCGCGGCCCGCCGAACTCCCCGCCGCGCCGGTCCCGGTCGGTTGGAGCGGCCGGATCGGCGATTGCCCGGAACGGGGCGAGCCGGTCGGCGCGCGCCGGGTCAGCCCTGTGCGGGCAGGGACTGCTCCGCCCAGATCGTCTTGCCGTCACCCGTGTAGCGGGTGCCCCAGCGCTGGGTGAACTGGGCGACCAGGAACAGCCCGCGCCCGCCCTCGTCGGAGGTGCGCGCGTGGCGCAACCGGGGGCTGGTGCTGGTGGCGTCGGACACCTCGCAGATCAGCGTGGCGTCGCGGATCAGCCGCAGGCGGATCGGCCCCGAGGCGTACCGGATCGCGTTGGTGACCAGTTCGCTGACCACCAATTCGGTGGTGAACGCGATGTCGTCCAGTCCCCACTCGGCGAGTTGCCGTCCGGCCAGCGTGCGCGCCTCGGCGACGATGGCCGGATCGGCGGGCAGGTCCCAGGACACCACCTTCGAGGAGTCGAGCGTGCGGGTGCGCGCGACGAGCAGTGCCACGTCGTCCCGCGGCGGATTGTGCGACAGGGTGCCCAGGACCGAGCGACACAGCTCGTCCAACGGTCGGTCGGGGTCGGCCAGCGACGCGCACAGTCGGTCCATCCCGAATTCCACGTCCCGATCGCGCGTCTCGACCAGACCGTCGGTGTAGAGCACCAACAGGCTGCCCTCGGGCAGTTCGAACTCGGCCGATTCGAACGGCAGGCCGCCCAGGCCCAGGGGCGGTCCGGCGGGCAGGTCGAGGAACTCCACCGCGCCGCCGGGCCGGACCAGAGCGGGCGGCGGGTGCCCGGCGCGCGCGATCGTGCACACCCGGCCGACCGGGTCGTATACCGCGTACAGGCAACTGGCGCCCAGCGCGGTGGTGTCCACGCCGCCCTCGCCGATGCCCTCCTCGTCGACGAACCGGATGACCAGGTCGTCGAGGTGGGCGAGCAACTCGTCCGGTGGCATGTCCAGATCGGCCAGCGTGTGTACGGACGCGCGCAACCGGCCCATCGTCGCCGCGGCGTGCGTGCCGTGCCCGGCCACGTCGCCCACCACCAGCGCGACCCGCGCCCCGGACAGTGGGATCACGTCGAACCAGTCGCCGCCGACCCCGGCCCGGTCGTCGGCGGGCAGGTAGCGACTGGCCACCTCGACCGCGGTCTGTCGAGGCAGCCCGTGCGGCAGCAGGCTGCGTTGCAGGGCCAGTGCGGCGGCGTGCTCGTGGGTGAAGCGGCGCGCGTTGTCGATGCACACGGCGGCGCGCGAGACGAACTCCTCGGCCAGGATCAGGTCGTCACCCTCGAACGGGTCGGGGGTGTCCCGGCGGAAGAAGTGCGTCACGCCCAGGATGGTGCCGCGGGCCCGGATCGGGACCACCATCATCGAGTGCAGACCCACCGTGCGGGTCCGGTCCGTGGACACCGTGTCCTCGGCCAGCCAGGGCAGGATCTCCGGGTCCAGGACCGGTTCCAGGACCGCCTTGCCGTCGACCAGGCACCGGGCGCCGGGGGAGTTGGGGGCCACCGGGGCGGGCTCGCCGATCCGGGCGATCGACTCGGCCAGGTTGCCGCCCGCCCCCGCCGCCGCACCGTCGCGCCCCTCGCGGGCCGAGCGCTGGCCGAGCCGGATCAGCTCGGGGTTGTCCCGGCGGACCGGGCCCGGCGCCGGCTCGACTCCGCTGAGCACCGGCTCCAGCAGGTCGACCGCGACGAAGTCGGCCAGGTCGGGGACCGCGACGTCGGCGAGTTCCTGCGCGGTGCGCGCGACGTCCAGGGTGGTGCCGATCCGCGCGCCGATGTCGCTGAGCAGCGCGAGCCGCTGCCGGGCCCGCCACCGGTCGGTCACGTCGATCACGAGGTAACACACCCCGGCCGGCGCCCCCGCGCCGTCCTCCAGCCGGAAGAACGAGGTCGAGTACGCGTGCACGTGGTCGGGATCGCTCGCGGTGCGGCCCTGGTACTCGTGGTCGATCAGCGGGACGCCGGTCTCCAGCACGTCGCGCATGACCGCCTCGATGGTCTCGGCCGGCAGGCCGGGCAGCACCTCGCTTATCCGCCGACCCAGCCGCAGCGCGCGCGGGATCCCACCGCTGCGTTCCAACTGGTCGTTCAGCCACACGCAGCGCAGCTCGCGATCGACCACCGCCATGCCGATGGGTGCCCGGTTGAGCAGGTGGTCGAGCAGCGCCCGGTCCGCGCCCCAGGGCACGGCGGACGCGTCGGCACCGCCATCGTCGGCACCGGCGGTGTGGGGTGTGCCCATCAAGCCCTCCTGTTCCTCCTCTTTCCATGGTCGCGCGTTTGCCGCTCAGCGCAGATCGGCCGCCGCTCCCGGGTCCGTGCCGGTTCCGGCCGACCCCGGCGGCCCGTCCCGGGGCGCCGGCCAACGGGTCAGCAGTACGGCCACGTCGTCGGCCCGCTCGGTCAACCTGCCCGCGTCGCGCAGCATTCGATCCGCGAGCTCGGCCAGGCTCGCGTCGGCGGCGCGCGACAGGGACGCGCGCATGCGGTCGATGCCCAGGTCCAGGTCGGCGCCGACGTCCTCGACGAGGCCGTCGGTGTACAGCGCCAGGACCGAGCCGGGATCCAGGGCCAAACGGGTCACCGGGTACTCGGCGGCCCGATCCACCCCGAGCAGGGTGCCGCCGGCCAGCTCGAGCACCGTGGTCCGCCCGTCCGGGCGGCGCAGCAGCGGCGGCGGATGACCCGCCCGCACCGCCTCGGCCGTGCCGTGGGCCGGGTCCAGTTCGATGTAGCAGCAACTGGCGAACAGGCCGGTGTCCAGATCGGCGAGCAGCCGGTTGGTGCACCGGACCACTTCGTCGGGCCGCTGCCCGCCGGTGGCGAACGCCCTTACCGCGCTTCGCAGTTGACCCATGATGCCGGCCGCGGCCACGCTGTGCCCCTCGACGTCGCCGATCACCAGGACCACCCTGCTCCCGGTGTCGATCACGTCGTACCAGTCGCCGCCGATCTCCATGCCCTGAGTGCCGGGGAGGTAGCGGGCGACCACCTCCAGGTTCGGCAGATTCGGCAGCCGGTGCGGGAGCAGCGCGTGTTGGAGACCGCGGGCGAGGGCGAATTCCGCGTCGTAGAGCCGGGCCCGCTCCAGCGCCTGGGCGATCAGGCCGCTCAGCGCGGTGAGCACCGAGCGCTCCTCGGGGGTGAACGCGTGCCGCCGGTCGAAGCCGAGGATGCAACTGCCCACCGGGCGGTCCGAGGCGATCAGCGGCAGGAACGCCCACGCGGACATCTCGTCGAGCGGGATGCCCGGATACGCCGCGGACAGCTCCTCCGCCGATTCGAAGAAGATCGGCACGCCCTGGGTGAGCGCCTCGACGCCGGGCAGCGCGGCGTCGAGTCGTACGCCCTCGAACCGGTCCAGGAAGCCCTCGGGATAGCCGGTCTGCAGGGCCAGGAAGAAGCGCTTGTCTTGGACGATGTAGACGGCCAGTTCCCGGCCGCCGAACGCGGGCAGGATCTGGTCGGCGACCACCTCGCACACCTCGCCCACCGACACGGCCTCGGTGAGCGCGCCGGCCATCTGGAGCACGTGGTAGATCGCGCCGAGCCGGGGTGGCGCGGCCTCGGTGTCCACCCGGGTCGCCTCGCCGCCGACCGTGCCCCCCGCACCCGGCGGCGCGCCCACCGGGACCACCTTGCCGGTCAGGCCGTACGGGTCCGGATACAGCGAGAAGGCCAGCCAGCGGTCGCGCGGGGTGCGGGCCAGGAAGGATCCGGGCTGTTGGGACAACATCGCCGCCCGATAGCGGTCCTCGTAGGAGGGGTCGGCCAGCCACGGCAGCGCATCCCACGGGGTGCGGCCCAGCACGTCCTCCACCGCGACGCCGAGCAGGTCCGCGAGGTTGCGGCTGGCGTAGGTGATCCGGCCCTCGGGGTCGAGCGAGAACACGCCGTCGCGCAGCCGCTCCACCGCCTCGGCCGCCGCCGCCCCGGTGCCCAGGTCCAACACCGCGCCCACCAGGTGCCGCGCCCGACCGGCGACCTCGTCGTCGGGCACCCGCCCCCACACCTCCAGGGGGCGGTTGGCGCCGTCGGGGCCGGTCACCTGGAGTCGCCAGGCGAGTACCCGGCCGGTGCGCACGGCCTGCTGCGCGGCCTCGCGGAACTCGCGCCCGCCGCCGGAGACCACCCGGGCGGCCAGCGTCGTCGCGCGTCGATCGAAGCGGGCCGGGTCGACGCCGAACAGCTCGCACAGTTCCTCGTCGGCGTCGAAGTCGCCGGTGGCCACATTCCAGTCGAACAGGCCGACCCGGATCAGCGGGAAGGTGTTGGCGGGCAGCAGCGTCACCGTCGGCGGGCCGTCGTACTCGATGCGCGCGCCGCGGTCGGCCCGTGCGCCCAGCGCGTTGCCCAGCCGCTTGGCCGCCGCGCGCAGTCCTCGGCGCCGGGAGGCGGGCAGGCCCCGGCCGGGCGAGGCGGGCCACATCACCGTCACCACGCCGAACGTCTCGGTGCCCGCACGCACCGGCGCGGACGCGGACGCGTAGGCGTACGGCATGCCCAGCGCCAGTTGCGGGAAGCGCCGCATGGTGTCGCCGTCGTCGGCGAGGAAGACCGTGTGCCCGGTGCGGTACGCCTCGGGGGCGGGCAGCGCGCCGGTCACCGGGACTCGGCTCCACGGGCCGAGCAGCGACACGGCCAGCCCGGCGACCTTGGCCAGTACCAGCGAGCGCCGATCGGGCGAGCGCAGGTAGACCACCCCGGCGTAGGCGCCGGTGGCCCGCACCGCCATGTCCAGCGAGGTCGAGCACTCGGCCAGGATCGCGTCGGGCTCCTCGTGGCGATCGGCCTCGGTCCGCAACGCGCGAAGGGGATGGGAACCGGGTCCGGGCACGGTTCCGGTCATGGGCGCCACCCACGTCCGTGGGCCGGGCGTCTTTCCACCGTGCGGCGCGGCGGCCGCTCCGCTGCTTGCGCGCGCATAGTCTCGGAGTACGCCTGCGCGCAGCCGATGTCAAACGGGCGCAATCGTGGTGAGACAGGCATATCGCCGAGTGTGGCACGGGTGCGGTGACGGACCGCGACGGGCGCCGCACGGTGGGGCATACGGGTGAAATCAAGGCGGGGCGGCGCGTGTCGCCGGTGGGGCGATGTGTGGGCGCGTCACGGTCGAAATGTCCCGTCTTCAGGTGATTCGACGATCCGTCGTCCACCCTCCCCGTGGAGTGCCATTGTGATGCCATCCCCCAGCCCCAGTCCGTCCCCCCGCCTACGGCGGCTGACCGTCGCCGCGATCGCGGCGGGCGCCGCCACGTTCGCCGGTGCCGGCACGACGCACGCGCTCCCGATGGCACCCGGGGACAACGGAGACGTGAAGGTGCACAAGAGCACCACTTCGCCGACGAACCAGAGCAACGAGCCCAAGGTGTGCCAGTTCCACCTGGCGGCCTTCAACTTCGACGGACTCCAGGCGGTCACGTACACGATCGCCGCGCAGCCGGCCGACGGCAACGGGACCGTGCTCGGCGGCAACATCACCCTCGCGGCGGACGGGACCGGGCACACCTCGACGCTGTCGCTGCCGAACGGGCAGTACAAGCTGGTGTGGACCTTCGAGGGCGAGCAGGGGGCGGGCAAGCAGAAGGTGTTCCAGGTCGATTGCCCGAACGGCACCACCAACGGCGGGACCACGAGCGGCAGCACCGGCGGGCGGCCGGTGGGCAGCGTCAACGCCGGTGGCGGCGGTGGTAGTTCGCAGGTCGACACGGGTGAGGTGACGGCCGGCCTGCTGGTCGGGGGCGTGGCCCTCGGTGGCTTCGGCTTCTACCTCCACCGTCGTCGCCGGGCCACCGGCGATGGGTCGAACTGAACCCAGGCCGGCGCACCGCAAGCGTCGCTCCGGCCCGTTCGCGGCCGGAGCGACCGCGTTGGCGCTCGTCGTCGGACTGTGGCTGGTACAGCACGGAACCGGTGACGGCACGGTCGAGCGGCCGCCGGCTCCCGTCTCGGACGTGGCGCCCGCTCGCGCCCGCGTCCCGAACGACGCGGGACACCGGGTGGACGTCACCCCGATGTCGGCGTCGGTGGCCACCCGGATCAAGATCCCGTCGATCGGCGTCAACGCGCCGATGAGCCCGCTGGGCATCGGTCCGGACCACCGGCTGGCCACGCCCCCGGTGGGCAACAAGAATTTGGTCGGCTGGTATCGCGACGGCGTCGCCCCCGGCGCCCGAGGAAACGCGATCACCGTGGGCCACGCGGACACCCGCTCGGGCCCGGCGGTGTTCTTCAAGCTCGGCCTGCTCCGGGTGGGCGATCGCATCGAGGTACAACGGCGGGACCGACACACCGCGGTCTTCTCCGTCGACGCGGTCCGGTCCTACCCGAAGGACGACTTCCCGGACGACGTCGTCTACGGCCCGACCGACGCCGCCGAGCTGCGGGTGATCACCTGCGGCGGTCGCTACGACAAGCACACGGGCTACGCCGCGAATGTCGTCGTCTTCGCGCACCTGACGGGCAGCCGCTGAGATATCCCGGGGGCTGCTCGATACGCCCGCGACGCCCGACCCGCACCCGCCTTCGCGCGGGGCGGGATCGGCGCGGGCGTATCGGCCCGGCCGCCGCCCCGGGCTCGGGTCGTCCGAGTCCCGGGCGGCGGCCGAGGAGCCGAGCCCGCCCGGACTCGGCGCGGGTGCCCGTGCGGCGGCGGGGTCGGGGCGGACGCGAATCGACCGTCAGGCGTTCGCGGCGCGGAACCAGGCGACGGTGCTCGCGATCGCCTCCGCGTGCGGGGTCGCGGGCAGCGGTCCGAAGGTCTCGGTGAACTTGGTGGAGTCGACCACGAACGGGCGGTCGTGCTGGTGCCAGGTCTCGCCGAGGGCGCGCACGGTCGGATTCACCAGGCCGAGCACGCGCTGCATGGTGCGGCTCACCGAGGCGGACTTGTCCGGGCCGCCCGACTCGGCGAAGACCAGATCGAGGAACCGCCGCCCGGTCAGCGGCTCGGCCGTGGGGATGTGCCACACCTGTCCGTCCGCCCGCGCGTCCTCGCCGAGCAGGACCAGACCCTTGGCGAAGTCGGGGAGGTAGCTGAACGAGTGCGGCTGGTCCAGGGGCCCCACCCAGCGCGCGACCTTGCCCCGCACCGCCGCGCCGAACACGGTCTCGCCGACCGTGGTGTCGACCCCGCGCGGGCCGTAGTAGTCGGACGCGCGCCCGATCGCCACCCGCAGCTCGCCGGCCTCGTGCGCGGCCGGCAGCGAGCGCGCCATCGCGGCCCGGACCCGGCCCTTGGGATTGCTCGCGGCGGACGGCATGTCCTCGGTCATCGGCGCGCTCACCGGCCCGTACGCGAACAGGTTGTCCGCGAAGACCAGCTTGGCCCCGGCGGCCGCCGCGCCGCCGCGGATCGCGTCGGTCATCCGCGGAAACTCGCTCACCCACGCGGTGTAGGCCGGAGCCGCGCAGTGGTAGACCACGGCGGCGCCGGCGCAGGCCGCCTTCGCACCGTCGGTCGTGGCGATGTCGCCGCGTCGGACCTCGACGCCGTCGGGAACGGTGAGCGCGCCACCTGATGTTCGGCCGCCCGATCGCCGACTACCGTCCCGACGAGGCGGATCTGGCCCGGATCCAGGGCACCTTCGAGACCCTGGTGCGTGCCGTCGAGCGCTGCGTGGCCGCCGGCCGGTTCGCGCCGACCGATCCGTACGACACGGCCACCCATCTCAGCGCCCTGGTGCACGGCCTGGCCGGCCTGGAACTGCGCGGCGCGCTGGGCGACGAGGAACGGGCCGAGCACCAATGGCGGGTCGCGCTGGAGGCGGCGTGCCGAGGCCATCGCGCGACACCCGGAGCCGTCGTGTCGGCGGCCGACGCGTCCGGCTGACGTCGGATCGGATCTCCCCGGCCGGCGCTCGCGCCGAAATCCGCTCGCCGTTGTCGGTGCGCTTGCCTACGCTCGTGCCATACCACGCGACGACACCTCGGGGGAACCCTCATGAGCATGCCGAACTACACCCAGGACCCACTGGTTCGACTCGACCGCCACCGGATCGAGTTCACCACCTACCCCGGAGACCACGCCGCACTCGGCTTCGTCGCCACCCGCGCGACCTGCTCGTGCGGTACGTGGGCCTCGAACCGCCCGTGGGAGCGCGGCGATCACCTGCGCGCGTTCGGTCGGCACATGAACGACGTCCAGGTGATCGCGCACACCGTGCCCCGCGAGTACGAGCAACTCGCGGTGGTGCCGCTGCGCTGCGTGGACGCCGACCGGGCCGCGGCCGTGGTCCGCGACTGGCCGGAACCACAGGACGCCGAACACGGGTTGTTCCGGCGCGAGGAGACCGTGTTCATCGCCTACCGGGACGGCGAGTTCCCGTGCTCCGTCGCGGTCTGGGCGCATCTGCGAGGCCACGTGAGCGACGTGTACGCCGGGCGCCTGTTGCGTGACGTGTCCTGACCGATCCGGCCGGCCGCAACGCACGGGTAGGCTGAGACCATGATTTGACGCCTGCCCGGCTGCCGGGCACCCCCATCACCTCCTTCGTACCCGTGAGAATCCGGAACCCACGAAGGAGAAACCCGATATGAGTACGTCGATTTCCGTCGGCGTTCCCGCCGCTTTCGCCCGCTCCTACGGCCGCCAGGGCGCCCACGCCCTGGCCTGGCTCGACGCGCTGCCGAGGCTGGCCGCGGACACCCTGGATCGCTGGTCGCTGCGGCCGGACGGCCCCGCCGGGCACGGCATGGCCGCGCTGGTGCTGCCGGTGACCCGCGCGGACGGCACACCGGCGGTGCTGAGACTCCAGCAGCCCACCGAGGACAACGCCGGTGTCGCGCTCGGTCTGCGGACCTGGAACGGCGACGGCGTCGTGCGGCTGCTCGACCACGACCCGGACGACGGCACCATGCTGCTCGAACGACTGGACGCGACCCGGTCGTTGTCGTCGGTGCCCGATGACGACGACGCGATGCGAACCCTCGCCGAGTTGATGGCACGCCTGGTGGCGGTGCCGGCGCCGGCGGGCCTGCGGCACCTGGCGGACATCGCCTCGGCCATGCTCGACGAGGTGCCGCGTGCGGTGCCGGCCCTGCGCGACCCGGCCGAGCAACGCCTGGTGCGCACCTGCGCGGGCGCCGTCGCCGAATTGGTCGGCGAACCCGGCGACCGGTTGCTGCACTGGGACCTGCACTACGACAACGTCCTGGCCGCGGCGCGCGAACCCTGGCTGGTCATCGATCCCGAACCGCTGGCCGGCGACCCGGGGTTCGAGTTGTGGCCGGCGCTGGACAGCCGATGGGCGGACGCGGTGGCCGGCGGTGACGTGACCCGCACGGTGCTCCGCCGCTTCGACCTGTTGACCGAGGTCCTGGACCTGGATCGGCGGCGGGCGACCGGGTGGACGCTCGGCCGGGTGCTCCAGAACGCGCTGTGGGACATCGAGGACGGCGAGACCGCGCTGAACCCCGCGCAGGTCGCCGTGGCGGAGGCGCTGCTGGGCAGATGACGCGCGGCCGTGGATGGGCGCCCCGGTGCGCGGGGTCCTCGGCGCCGATCGCCGGGGTGGGGCCGCACCTGCGGGCCCGCCGTACCGTCTCCGCTCGGGGTCGGTACGGCGGGCGAGGGCGGTGCCGGGGCTATCGGTTCGCGGCCGGGCCGACGATCGGGTCCGACCGGAACGGGCCGTCCAGGGCCGCCCATTGGAGCAGCATGATGGTCTTCGCGTCGGCGATGGAGCCGTCCCGGATCATCGCGAGCGCGTCGGCGAAGGGAAGTTCGAGGACGCTGATGTCCTCGCCCTCGGCGGCGATCCCGCCGCCGGCGTCGGTGGCGGTCCCCGAGCCATAGGGCGCGGCGAAGAAGTGCACGCGTTCGGTGACCGAGCCGGGGCTCATGTAGACGGCGAAGACGTACTCGGGTTTGCCGACGGTGTGTCCTGTCTCCTCCGCCGCCTCGCGCCGGATGGCCTCCTCGGGGCTGTCGCCGTCGAGCAACCCGGCGGCGGTCTCGATCAGCATCCCGTCGGGGTGCCCGTTGACGTAGGCGGGCAGGCGGAACTGGCGGGTGAGCAGCACGGTGCGGCGATCGGCGTCGTAGAGCAGGATCGTGGCGCCGTCGCCCCGGTCGTAGTTCTCACGCTGCTCACGACTCCAATGCCCGTCGGCGTGTCGGTAGTCGAAGGTGGTCTTGCGCAGTACGTACCAGTCGCAGGCCAGTACCTCGACGTCGCGGATCCGCACCCTCGGGTTGCCGGTCGGGTCGCGGCCGTACCGGTCCAGTCCGGTACGGCCGCGACGGTCGGGGATGTCGATGCCCTCGATCATCGGTTGCCGGCCGGGGCATCACAGGTGCGACGGGTCGTGCTCATGGTGGTGTCTCCTTGCGTCGGACGGCCCGGCGGCGGGCCGGGGGCCGCGTGGGCGGGAGCCGACCCGGCTCGGGAGCGCGCGGGTGCCGGGCTCGCGCGGGGCCGCCGACGGGGGGACGCGTGATCGAACAGGGTCATGGGGGAATGATCGCTCGGCGTCGGGTGGGATGAGTGCGTCGGGGCCTCCGGCGGCTGGGGGACCGGATCGACTCCCTGGCCCGAGTCGTCCCCCACCGACCTCGACGCCCGATCATTGCCGACGCCGCTCGTTACACACGGTGCGGAGAGGTCACGGAAAGTTTTTTCGGGGAGCTGTCGATTCGGTCGTTGCCCGTTCGTCGTCATGGTGTGCGGCAGGGTGCCGGGCGAGGATGTGAAGGACGAACGGGAGTCGGACATGAAGTACATGTTGTTGATTCACAGTGGAGCGATCGACGCGGACGGCGGCGCCGAGGGGTGCACCGTCGAGGACTGGATGAGCTACGACAAGGAGGTCAAGGACGCGGGGATCTTCGTGTCCGGGGAGTCGTTGGCGGATCTGATCACCGCGACGACCGTTCGGGTCGGGCCGACGGGTGAGCGGACGGTGACGGATGGACCGTTCGCCGAGACGCGCGAGGTGCTCGGTGGCATCTACGTGATCGACGTGCCGGATCTGGATGTCGCGCTCGACTGGGCCGCGCGTTGTCCCGGTGCGCGTGGTGGTGGGTCGATCGTGGTGCGGCCGATCGCCGACTTCGACGCCTGACGGCCCGAGGCTGAGGGCGGACGGCGATGAATGAGCGAGCAGCCGATGCCGGGTGGCCCGCGGGCGCGGCCGGGCACGGAGCCGAGGATGTCGGTCGGGGGTCGGGGGACGGGGCGGTGGGCGCGTCCGTCGAGTCGGTGTTCCGGGAGGAGCGAGGTCGGCTGCTCGCGTCACTCGCGCGCCGATTCGGTGATCTCGACCTGGCCGAGGAGGTGGCTTCCGAGGCGATCGAGGCCGCGCTGGTGCACTGGCCCGTCGACGGCGTGCCGGACCGGCCCGGGGCCTGGCTGCTGACCACGGCGCGCCGTCGTGCGGTGGATCGGCTGCGGCGGGACCGGACGTACGCCGCTCGGCTGGCCGTGTTGCAGGTGGAGGCGGATCGGGCCGATCCCGCGCCGCCGCCGGAGGCGGACGCCGACCTGCCCGACGACCGGCTGCAACTGTTCTTCACCTGTGCCCACCCCGCGCTGCCCGCCGAGGATCGCGGCGCGTTGACGCTGCGCTGCCTGGCCGGGCTGACCACGCCCGAGGTGGCCCGGGCGTATCTGGTGCCGACGGCGACGATGGCCCAGCGGATCGTCCGGGCGAAGAAGAAGATCCGCGAGGCGCGGATCCCCTTCCGGGTACCCGGCGCGGACGAGTTGCCGGAGCGCCTGCCCGGCGTGCTCCAGGTGGTCTATTCGATCTTCACCGAGGGCTACGCGGCCAGCTCCGGACCGCGGTTGCAGCGGCTCGACCTCGCGGAGGAGGCGATCCGGCTGGCCCGGATCCTGCGTCGGCTGTTGCCGGCCGAACGCGAGGTCGCCGGGCTGCTCGCGCTGATGCTGCTCACCCACGCGCGCCGCGCGGCGCGGACCGATCCGGACGGCAACATCGTGCTGCTCGACGACCAGGACCGCGGACGGTGGGACCGGTCGATGATCGAGGAGGGTCGGGGCCTGGTGGTGGCCGCGCTGACCGGTGGGCCGGCCGGGCGGTACGCGGTGCAGGCCGCGATCGCCGCGCTGCACGACGAGGCCGCGGACGTCGCGACCACCGACTGGCCGCAGGTGGTGGCGCTGTACGACGTGCTGCTCGTGCTCACCCCCTCGCCGATCGTCGCGCTGAACCGGGCCGCGGCGGTGGCGATGCGGGACGGCCCGGCGGCGGGTCTGGCGTTGCTGGACGAGTTGGCGGGTGAGCCGAGACTGCGCGGCTATCCCCCGTACCCGACCGCGCGGGCGGATCTGCTGGGTCGACTCGGCCGCTTCCCCGAGGCGGCGGCGGCCTACCGCGAGGCGCTGGAGTTGGCCGGCACGGAACCCGAACGGGCACACCTGCGGCGCCGGTTGAGCGAAGTCGAGCCGGTCCCGGGACCCGAGCAGGTCGAGCCGCCCGAACCGCCCGGGTCGGGCGAGCGGTCCGGCTCGGACACGGCCGGCGATCGCTGACGGTCGAGGTCGTCACCACACCCGCGACGACACCTGTACGACAACGACATGACCCGAGGAGAGCCGGACATGGACCGCGACGAAATTCTTGCCTGGGTACGGGACGAACGACTGAGCCTCGCCGACTTCCTCGACACGCTCGACGCGGACGACTGGCGGGTGACCTCGCTCTGTTCCGATTGGACGATGCACGAGTTGGCCGCGCACCTGACCACGTCGACGCGTACGACGCTGAGGAGCATGATCAAGGGCGCGATCCGGGCCCGGGGCGACTTCGACCGGATGACCGCCGACGAGGCCCGGGAGCTGGCCGCCAGGTTCACTCCGGCGGAACTGATCGCCCAAGTCCGCGAGACGGCGGGCTCGGCCCGCCGCGCACCGCTGGCGGCGCCGCTCGACCCGCTCGTCGACGTGCTGGTGCACGGGCAGGACGCCGCGCGACCGCTGGGCCGGGTCCGGGAGATGCCGACGGAGCGGGCCCTGGCAGCCCTGGGCCACGTGCTGTCCAGCCCGTTCTACGGCGCCCGGAAGCGCTGCCGGGGCACGCGCCTGGTGGCCACCGACGCGGAGTGGTCGGCGGGTACCGGCCCCGACGAGGTACGCGGCCCGACCGCCGATCTGCTTCTCCTGGCCACGGGCCGTCCGGCCGGCCTCACGGGCGTCTCCGGCCCGGGCCGCGCCCGGATCGCGAGTGCGCTGTAGGGCACGGCCTTCGGGCATGCGGCCGTCCGGCATGTCTTCGGCGGTGCTCGGTGCCGGGGGAGTTCGGATGCGAAGGTGGGTCGATGACTCTCTCGGTGGTGTGGCGGCGCATGGCGAGGTGGCGGTGAGCGAGGCGGAGGAGCGGTTGGCTCGGGTCGCCCGGGGATGGGACGCGGCGGCCGAGGGGTACGACAACTATTTCGTGCCCCGGTTCGCGCCCTGGGTGCGCACGGCGGTGGCGGGTGTCGGCGGTGCGTCGCTGCCGGAGGGGCCGATTCTGGTGCCCTGCTGTGGGACGTTTCCCGAGCTCGACGTGCTGACGGAGGATTTCGCGGAGCGCGAGATCGTCGGCATCGACCTGGCCCCGGCCATGGTTCGGCGGGCCCGCGAGCGGGCCGCGGGTCGGCCTCGGGTCGGTGTGGTCGAAGGCGATGCCACGTTGCCGGCCGCCCGGTGGTCGGGCCGATGCGCGGCGGTGGTGTCGGTGTTCGGCCTGCAGGCGCTCGCCGAGCCCGAACTCGCGATGGCGTCCTGGGCGGCGGCGCTTCGCCCGGGCGGGCGGCTCTCCGTGGTGTTCTGGCCCGAGCGTACGGAGACCGACGGGCCGTTCGCGCTGATGAGCGACGTGATCCGGGCGCACGTGCCGCCGGGGGACCGCTCCTGGGAGGGGCGACTCGCGGACGTGTTGGCGGCGCGAGGCGCGGTGATCGAGCGGGACGAGTATCCGGCGTACCGGATGTCGCACGCGGACGCGCCGACCTTCTTCGACGCCTTCACCCGGTCCGGGCCGCTGCGCGTGCTCGCCATGGAGCGCGGAGACGAGTTCGTCGCGCGAGTGCGTGCGGAGTTCCTCGGGCGGGCTCCGGCCGGCGTCTGGCACCATCGGCCGCGCGCCCGGCTGATCGTCGCCCGCGGCTGACCCAGGGGCCCCGGGAGGCCCCGAGACGGTCGGTCGCAGCCGGCGCCATGGGGCGCCGGCGCTACTCGTCGGTGTCGCCGAGGAATTCCATGCCGTCGAGGACGGTCACCACGACGACCACCATGACCCCGCGCAGTACGCCGTACTCGATGAGCAGCGCCGAGGCGACCATCGCCTGACGGGTGTCGTCGTCGGGGCCGATGGGGGCGGACGCCTTGGTGTACGGATCGCGGGCCAGGACCCGGAGCGCCTTGGTGAGCTGCTCACGGCGCTCGGGCGGGAGCGAGTCGCGTACGGCGGCGGCCGTTTCCGTGTACTCCACGCGGTACGGGCCGCTCGGGTGCGCCTTCACGGTGCCCTCCCTTCCCCTGGCGTTCCGGTCCTGAGGGGACGGTAGCCGGTGCTCGACGCGGAGACCAGATCGGGGCGGGGCGAGGGGGTGGAATCCGGGTCGGTGCTCCTCGATCGTCGGTTGTCGGACATCGCCGCGCCGTGGGGTGCGCCCGGACGCGCGATCGGTGGTCGGCGAGACGGGTTCGGGATCCGGTGTCGGTGGGCGTGGCCTCTGGCGGAGATACCGACCAGTCGGTACCTTCATGGGGTCGCGGGTTCGGTGCCGCCACCCGCTCGTACTCGCACCGGTTCCGCTCTCACCAGCCGCACTCGGGGCCGGTCGCACATAGGCCGGTCACACTCACAGCAGGGATGCCGTCATGCCCGAAGCAGTCATCGTCTCGACCGCTCGCTCGCCGATCGGGCGTGCGTTCAAGGGTTCGTTGAAGGACGTCCGGCCGGACGACCTGGCCGCCATGATGGTTCGGGCCGCGTTGGACAAGGTCCCCGGTCTGGACCCGCACGACATCGCCGACCTGATGCTCGGCTGTGGCGGGCCCGGCGGCGAGCAGGGCTTCAACATGGGCCGCAATGTCGCGGTCATGCTGGGCATGGATCACCTGCCCGGAACCACCATCACCCGTTACTGCTCGTCCTCGTTGCAGACCACGCGCATGGCGATGCACGCGATCAGGGCGGGGGAGGGCGACGTGTTCGTGTCGGCCGGTGTCGAGTCGGTCTCCCGGGCCGCGCTCAAGGGCAGCAGCGATTCGCTTCCCGACACCCACAACCCGCTGTTCGTACCGGCCGAACAGCGCTCCGCCGAGCGGTCCGGCGCCGCCACCCCGGACTGGATCGACCCACGCGAGGAGGGTCTGCTCCCGGACGTGTACATCGCGATGGGCCAGACCGCCGAGAACCTCGCGCGGCTCAAGGGCGTCTCGCGGGCGGAGCAGGACGAGTTCGCGGTGCGCTCGCAGAATCTCGCCGAGCGGGCGATCGCCGACGGCTTCTGGGCCAAGGACATCACCCCCGTCACGCTCGCCGACGGCACCGTGGTGGCCAAGGACGACGGCCCGCGCGCGGGCACCACGCTGGAGGGCATCTCCGGGCTCAAGCCGGTCTTCCGTCCGGACGGCACGGTCACCGCGGGCAACGCGTGTCCGCTCAACGACGGCGCCGCGGCGTTGGTGGTCATGTCCGACACCAAGGCCCGCGAACTCGGCCTGACCCCGCTGGCCCGGGTCGTCTCGACCGGTGTCACCGGACTCTCACCCGAGATCATGGGCTACGGCCCCGTCGAGGCGTCCCGGCAGGCGCTGCGCAACGCCGGTCTCACCGTCGCCGACATCGATCTGGTGGAGATCAACGAGGCGTTCGCCGCACAGGTCATCCCCTCCTACCGCGACCTGGGCTTCGACGTGGACAAGGTCAACGTCAACGGCGGCGC
>NZ_JBVHLU010000054.1:0-74001 GCF_055558835.1 Embleya sp. NPDC025285 | reverse complement strand
GGCGCGCTTTTGTTCCGGGGCTGAGCGGGGAGCCAAACCACTCTCCTCCCCCCCCCCCCCCCCCCCCCCCCCCCCCCCCACCGGCGTTCATGCGTATGTATCGACGCGCCCGTGCCGACACTCGTCGGCATCGGGTCGGCCCCGACCGGGCGGTGACCGAGTCTCCCGTACCGTGCCCTGGGGCATCGGACGGGTCGGCCGCCGTGCTCCGCTCAGCTGCCGTTCTCCTCGCGCCGCCGGCGCCAGCGGTCCTCGATGCGGTTCATCACCTTGGCCTTGCGCCGGCGCGGTGCGCGCCCGGGAGCGCCGCCGCCTTCGCCCGCGTTGGCCGTCGCGGGTCCCCGGCGCCAGCCGGTGACCGCGAGGAGCGCCCCACCGAGCATCGCCAGAAAGCCGATGACGCTCACCCAGATCTGTTGGACCATCATGCCGGTCATCAACAAGACGATGCCGAGCAGGAATCCGAGGATCGCCTGAACGGTGCGTCGCCGGGTGTGCCGGCGCATGCCGGCTGCTTCGAGCGCTGTCGCGAATTTGGGATCTTCGGCGTAGAGCGCTCGCTCCATCTGCTCAAGCATGCGCTGCTCGTGCTCTGAGAGCGGCACGGCGTCCTCCTTCGTCGGCCGCGACGCGACCTTGCGGCCCTTTCAGGATAGGCAGGTAATCGCTGTCGTGAAAGCCACCCTCGGCACCGGCTCGAAGCCCGCTTCCGGATGATGGGTCACTACGTCGATTCCCGCCCCTGTCGACACTCCTGCCCTGTCCGGCGCACGCTCATGTCCCCCGGTCAGGGCTTCGATGATATGCGGCCGGAGCGGGTTCGCGCTGAGGGGCGGGGCCGCGCGGGTCGCGCCCGGTCGCCGAGGCCGTTTCCGGGGGTCTGGCTCAGCGCCCCGAACGCCCCCGGGAGCGGGGTCCGGGGGCCAGCAGCGCGGCCGAGGTGAGCGCCGCGTCGCCGAATCGGCCGCGCACCGCGTCGGCCGCGCGCTCCGCCTCGCGTCGGCCCAGAACCCTTTCGCCGAGCATCAGTTGGCGCGGATGGGCGCCGCCGACCAGGCCCTCCACCCGGATGCCCACCAGCCGCAGCCGGGCCCGTTCCAGGCCCAGCGCGCCGTGCAGCACGCAGGCCACGCCGTAGATCTCGTGGCCCACGTCGGTGGCCTCGCGCAGCGTCCTGGCCCGGGTGAGCGTGGTGAAGTCGGCGAAGCGGATCTTGATCGTGACGGTCCGCCCGGCCACCTTCGCCCGGCGCAACCGGCTCGCGGTGCGGTGCGCCAGGTCGAGCAGTGTGCGGCGGATCACCACCGGATCGTCCACGTCGGT
Organism: Embleya sp. NPDC025285; assembly: GCF_055558835.1. NCBI lineage: Bacteria > Bacillati > Actinomycetota > Actinomycetes > Kitasatosporales > Streptomycetaceae > Embleya > Embleya sp. NPDC025285. Next base: position 72,678 of record NZ_JBVHLU010000054.1, on the reverse strand, counting down.
GGGGAAAGTCTCCTCGGCGCCGATACTGCGTTCGGGTTCGGACGGGATCACCGGACGCCGGTCCCGGCCCCACGCGAGTTCGTGCAGTCCGCGACCGGCGGCCGGACCGAGCGCGCGGCTCAACGTCTCGACCGGGGTGTGTGCGACGTCACCGATGGTGGTCAGGCCCAGATCGGTGAGCAGCGCGCCGGTGCGTTCGCCGACACCCCACAGTCGGTCCACCGGGAGCGGGTGCAGGAAGTCCACCACCTCCTCGGGGCGGACCACGCGCAGGCCGTTCGGCTTGGCCAGGGCACCGGCCAGTTTGGCGGTGAACTTGTTGTCGGCGATCCCGACCGAGCAGGTGATGCCCTGTTCGTCCAGGATCCGGGCGCGGATGCTCTCGCCGACCGTCTCCGGCGCGCCCAGTCGGCGGGTGACGCCGGTCAGGTCCAGGAACGCCTCGTCCAGGGACAGCGGCTCCACGCGCGAGGTGATCGAGCGGAGCACCTCCATGACGCCGCCGGAGATCAGCCCGTAGTCGTCGTGGTCCGGCGACAGGAACACCGCGTGCGGGGCGAGCCGGCGGGCCCGGGAGGTGGCCTGGCCGGCGTGTACACCCAGCGCGCGCACGTCGTAGGTGGCGGAGAGCACCACTCCGCGCGGACCCTGGCCGGCCACCACCAGGGGGGTGTCCCGCAGCGCGGGATTGCGGCGGATCTCGACGGACGCGTAGAAGGCGTCCATGTCCACGTGCATGATCGCCGGCGAGGCGGATCGGGCGGTGCTCATCCGGCACCGCCCGGGCCGGGGACCCGATCGGGGTCGGCCCGACCGGGGTCGGGGTCAGCCCGCCGGCTTGCTCGCCAGCAGGTGCAGTTGGGTGGCCAGGGCGCGGTACTCGGGCTGTTCGGCCGCGGCGCGCTCCAGGTCCAGGAGGGCGTCGAAGGAGCCCGGGTCGTCGACCAGGACGCCCGGGACCAAGTCGGCGAAGACCCGGATCGCGTGCACGGGGCCGGCTTCGAGGCCGGCCTTGGCGACCAGGCCGGTGAGGTCGGCGACGGTGAACCGGCGCGGCAGCGGATCGGTCGGACCGTACCGGCCCGCGGGGTCGACGAGCAGGTCGCGGGCCTGGTCGAAGTGCCCGGCGAGGGCACGGGCCAGGACCGCGCCGGTGCGGTTGGCCGCGAGCAGGCTGAGCGTGCCGCCGGCGCGCAGGGCGCGGACGATGTGCGCGAGGTCGGCCGAGGGGTCGTCGACCACCTCGAGCACGCCGTGGCACAACACCACGTCGGCGGCGTCCGGCTCGACCACGTCGAACAAACCGTGTGTGTCGCCCTGGTAGGCCCGGACCAGGTCGGTGACCCCGGCCTCGGCGGCCCGGCGTTCGAACGCGGCGAGCGCGTCCGGGCTGGGGTCGACGACGGTGACCCGGTGGCCGAGTCGGGCGATGGGCACGGCGAGGTTGCCGGTTCCGCCACCGGCGTCGAGCACGTCCAGGACGTCCCGTCCGGCCGCCCGGGCCCGTCGGTCCAACGCCTCGCGCAGCACCTGCCACACGACGGCGGTACGCATCGAGCTGCGCCTGCGCGTCTGGTCGGACACGGACACCCTCCTCCGGAACTGGTCGGGTTCCACCTTAGGGCGTCGAGGGAAGTCATCCCGCGCTCCCGGGACCGGCGTGCCAGAGCTTGTGCGGGGGCTGCTCGGTGGGGCCGCCGGCCGGGCGCAGGTCGGCGCACGGGCGGATCCGGAAGCCGCCCGTGTGCACCAGGACGCGGCGTGTGGCGGGCGCGGGCCCGTGGGTGTCGACGCGGCCACCGGTTCGTGTACGGCCGGGGGGTCGCCGGTGCTCCACGCGTCGTACCGGCCGCCCCGCTCCCGGCGGCCGGTGGCCCGCGGCGAGCGCGTCCCGCGTGGTCGCCGGGTCGGCCCGGTCGCGCCCGTGCGCGTCGCTGATCAGCCGGCACAGCGCGCTCCGGCCGGCCCTGCCCCGGGCGAGCACGGCGGCCCGGGGGTGTCCGGCGTCGGTGAATTTGCCGCCGCGCGCGGGGGTGCGTCGGCGCGGGCTCGTTTCGGCGGCGGCCGGCTCGATCGGCGGTACCGCGAACTCGGCGCCCCGGACGGGCCGGATGCCCGCCGCGACGCACCCGCGCGCGACGGCGCCGTACACCCCGTCCCGATCGGTCGGCGCGAGCGTGTCCGGACAGTGTTCGACCGTGCGCTCGATCAGCGTGTGCGGATGCGGGACGCCGGAGCGCATCGAATGCCCGGACGCGACGTGCGGGTGGACGAACGAGCGCTTCGATCGACTCGGTCGGTTCATGGGTGGTGCGTTCAATCGATAGGAGGGGGTGGGGCCGGGATCGGGGGCAGCGCGAGCAGTCGCACCACCAGGCGGAAGAAGGTCTCCACGTCGCGGATCAGGTCGTCCGCCTCGCGGCCGGTGACCGCGCCGGGCAGCCCCGCCTCGGCGGCGGCGCGCTTGCGGGCGCCGGACGCGAAGAAGGCGGCCCATTCGGTCAGCTCGGGCGCCACCTTCGGCAGCAGTTCCCACGCGCTGCGCGGGGCCCGCCGGCGCCGGCCCGGACGCTCGTCCTCGGCCTGTGCCCGAGCGGCCAGCACGGCCGCGGCCACGCGCAGCGCGGCCAGATGGGCCGTGGCGTACCGCTCTGCGGCGTCGCGGTTGACGGCGGCCTCGGTGAGCCCGCGCCGAGCCTGGGCCAGCAGATCGAGCGCGCCGCGCGGGGCGGACGACCAGCGCACGGGCGCCCGTCGGATCGGCGGCGGCTCGGGTATGTGGGCGGACTGGTTCAGACTCGCGCTCGGGCTCACGAAGCCACCTCCTCAATCGGCGGTCCGCGCCAGCGTCCAGGTCCCGGCGCCGGCGTCCAGGCTGAGGTCGTACACACCCAACGGCGCACTGCGACCGGCACCGGCCTCCACACGCCACACCTCACGCTCCCCCGTCGCCACGACGGCGGTCCGCGAGCGCGCGTGTTGCCACCACTCGCCGGTCTCGACCCAGTGCCCGATCACCTCCCGGACCACGTAGAGCCGGTCGTGCCACAGGAACCGCGCGGGGTCCCCACCACTGCGCAGCACCTCCACCGGGTCGGTGTGCAGACGCGTCATGCCGCTCCTCCTCTGCCGGGGGATCGGCGATGCGCTTCCCCACGCACCGCCGACCCGGGCTACCCATCCGGTTGCCCCGTGCCGTTCGAGTCGAACTCTTTCTCGAACAAAAGTTCGATCTCGTTTGCCAGTAAAGCTCGCTCCCCCACCCACGTCAACGTCATTGCCGCAGTCCCGGGCGAACCGTCGTGTTCGAGCGATGTTCGAGCATGTTCGAGTCCACTCGATCCGCCGTCGAGAGCGGTCGCCCCCCACGTCCTCCACCGTGACAGGCGACACCGACAGCCCCGGCGGGCCGACCCGGCGTGCCACCCTTGTCCGGGTGCGCCCACGTCTGCCCTCGCCGCTGCGCGAGCTGTCCGATCCCCGACTGACCGCCCGCGGCCTGCGACTCGCGCTCAAACGGGACGACCTGATCCATCCCGAGGTGCCCGGCAACAAGTGGCGAAAGCTGAAGTACAACCTGGTGGCGGCCCGTGAGCAGGGGCAGCGCACGTTGTTGACCTTCGGCGGCGCGTACTCCAACCACCTGCGGGCCACCGCCGCCGCCGGCCGCGCGCACGGGCTGGCAACGGTGGGCGTGGTGCGTGGCGAGGAACTCGCCGACCGCCCGCTCAACCCGTCGCTCGCCTTCGCCGTCGAACACGGCATGCGGCTGGTGTTCACGGACCGCGCGACCTACCGCGCCAAGCACACGCCGCGCGTACTCGATCGGCTGCTCGCCGCGCACGGCCCCGCGTACGTGCTCCCGGAGGGCGGCAGCAACGAGGCCGCCGTGCGCGGCTGCGCGGAACTGCCGGCCGAGCTCGGCGAGGACCTGGACACGGTCTGCGTCGCGGTGGGCACCGGCGGCACGCTGGCCGGCGTCGCGGCGGGCCTGCCGCCCGGACGGCGCGCGATCGGCTTCGCGGCGCTGAAGGGCGGCTTCCTCGCCGACGAGGTGGCCGACCTCCAACGGCGCACGTACGGCGCGCCGACCGAGAACTGGCACGTGGAGCACGACTTCCACCACGGCGGCTACGCGCGGCGCGGCCCGGAACTGGACGCCTTCCTAGCCGACTTCGCGGCCCGACACGACTTCGCACCCGAACCGATCTACGTCGGCAAGATGTTGTTCGGCCTGTTCGCCCTCGCCGAGCGCGGCACGTTCGCGCCGGGCACCCGACTGGTCGCGGTGGTCACCGGCTGAGCCCGACCCGCCGCCGGCCCCGAGCCGCGGCCCCGAACCGCGGCCCGGTCTCGCAACGCGCATGCGGCATGCGGCATGCGGCATGCGAAAGGCGTCGGTCCCGCCGCCCCCGCGGCAGTACCGACGCCTCGAACGACCCGGCTCCCCCGTGCCGGTCGTCGCCCACCGGGACCGACCGACGCCCCCGTCGTCCGTCCCGATGTCGCCGCGCCCCGCCGTCCCCCCGAACGGCCCTCCCCCCGAGGTTGTGTATGGGCGCTTCCCCGTGCCGACCACTGTGCCGGTCGGTCCGGTGGCGGAACATCCGTACGAATACTCAGTGGCGGGCATGAGTATCACCGCCCATATCCGCCTTGATCACGACTTTCGACCCGGGTTGCCCGCGGTGGAAAGAAATTTTCCCCGCGCGTACAACCCTCTGCCCGGGTCGCGAGTCTTACCAATCGTGACCCGCTGGGGGGTGGGCCCGTGGACCGTGGGGAGCGGTCGCGGGACGGTGAGGGGGATCAGGCCCGGGGGGCGGGCCTGATCCCCCTCACCCGCATATACGCTGTGCCACCGTGGCTCGCATTGTGGTTGTCGGCGCAGGTATGGGTGGGTTGGCGGTGGCCGCTCGGCTGGCCACGCTTCGGCACGAGGTGACCATCTGCGAACGGTCGTCGGCGACCGGCGGACTGTCCGGGTCGATCGTGCGGGACGGCTTCACCTTCACCACCGGGCCCGGGCTGCTCACGCTGCCGGCCGTCTACCGCGACCTGTTCCTCAAGACCGGCGCCGCCATCGAGGACGTCGTGGACCTGGTCCCGATCGCCACACCCACCCGCGAGTCGTTCGCCGCCGCGAGCGGCGCGCGCACCGTCGTGGACATCCCCAACGCGTCCCGGTCCGGGACCCACGAGGCGTTCGAGTCCGGGTTCGGGCCGGGCGCGGGCGACGACTGGCAGCGGCTGCTGCACCGCGCCAGCGAGATGTGGGGCGTCACGCGCAAGAGCTTCTTCGAGGCGCCGCTCCTGGCCGATCCCGCACAGCGCGCCGAGCGGCTGCGCAGCGCGGGCGGGCGGGCCGACCTGCGGGTGACCGCGCCGTGGCGCTCGCTGCGCTCGCTGGGTCGGACCCACCTGGGCGACCTGCGGCTGCGCGCCCACCTGGAGCGCTTCGCCGCCGAGGCGGGCTGCCACCCGGGCAAGGCACCCGCGACGCTGGCGACGCTGCCGTACCTGGAGGAGACCTTCGGGGTGTGGTGGGTGCGCGGCGGTCTGCACCGGATGACCCAGGCGCTGCACGCGCGCTGCGTGCAGCGGAAGGTGAAGGTGCGCACCGACACCGAGGTGATCTCGATCGAACGCGCCGGCGGGCGGGTCGCCGGCGTACTGCTGGCCGACGGCGGCCGGCTCGACGCCGACGTCGTGATCACCGACCTGCCCACCGACCCCGAAAGCGCCGGGCTGCTGCCGGCCGCGAGGACCGGCGGGGCAGGGCGGGTGCCGGCCTCCTCGGCGATGCTCGAACTGCATCTCGCGCTGCGCGGCGGCTCCGCCGGGACGCCGCACCGCACCTACCTGTTCGCGGACGATCCCGGGCACGAGCCGGACGCGCTGTTCGCGCGCCGCGCGGCGCCGCCGGTCGATCCCTCGCTGTGCGTACTGGCCCCCGACGACCCGGCGCTGGCCCCCGAGGGGCACAGCGCGTGGACGGTACAACTGCGGGTGCCTCGGCACGGCGCGGTGGACTGGGACTCGGCCGCCGTCCGGGCCGCCTACCCGGCGACCGTGCTCGACCTGATGGCCCGTCGCGGTCTGGACGTCCGCGACCGGGTGTTGTGGTCGGAGCTGCGCACGCCCGCCGACCTGGCGGAGCAGACCGGCGCCCCGGGCGGCGAGGTGCCGGGCGCGGGCGCCGACGGTCCGCGCACCGCACCGCGCCGGGTCCCGAACCGGTCGGCCGTACCGGGACTGTTCTCGGTCGGCGCGAGCGCCCATCCGGGTGGCGGTCTGACCCGGGTGGGCATGTCCGCGGCGCTGGTGGCGGAGCTGATCGGGCGCGCGTGAGGCGTCAGCGGGCCTTGGCGCGGCGGCCCTTCGGGCGCCGGCCGCTGACCGTCCAGCCGTGGTGGTAGGCCTTGCGCACGTAGCGCGTGGTCAGGAACTGGCCCACGGCGAAGCAGAACACGCCGATGCCGACCAGCACCGGGTTCTTGATCCCCACGCCTGCGGCCACACCGACGAAGCCGACGAAGGCGAGCACGCGGTAGCGGAACGGCGCGCCGTGCTGCCACAGCACCTCGGTCAGCAACCACAACCCGATCGGCACGAACAGGATGTAGAGCACCACCAAGCCGAGCTGCACGGTAGATCCCTTCGTTACCGGCGCGTTGCCTCACCCTAAAGGGTGAACCGGTCGTTGGGGCCGAACCGGATCAGCCGCCTTCGTGAAGCCCGAGGTTCTGGTAGATCTCGGTGGTCGCGGTGGATCGGTTGAGGGTGATGAAGTGCAGTCCCGGCGCGCCCTCGGCGAGCAGCCGCTCGGACATCCGGGTCGCGTACTCCACGCCGATCGCGCGCACCGCGGCCCGGTCGTCGGCGACCGCCTCGACCGCCACCGCCAGCTCGGCCGGCACCCTGCAGCCGCTCAGCTCGTCCGCCCGCACCAGCGTGGTCGGGCTGGTGACCGGCATCACCTCGGGAATGATCGGGATGTCGCAGCCGGCCGCCGCCACCCGGTCGCGCAGCCGCAGGTAGTCCTCGACCGAGAAGAACATCTGGGTGATCGCGTAGTCGGCGCCGGCCCGGCACTTGGCCACGAAGTGCCGGATGTCCTCTTCCCAGTTCGTCGAACGCGGGTGCATCTCCGGGAACGCCGCGACGCCCACGCAGAAGTCGCCGGACGCGCGCAGCAGCTCGACCAGCTCGATCGCGTAGGTGAAGCCGTCCGGGTGGGCGACCCACTCGCCCTTCGGGTCGCCGGGCGGGTCGCCGCGCAGCGCGAGCACGTTGCGCACGCCCGCGTCGGCGTACTGCCCGATGATGTTGCGCAGCTCGGCGCGGGTGTGCCCGACCGCGGTCAGGTGGCCCACGGGGGTGAGCGTGGTCTCGGTGGCGATCCGTTCGGTGGTGTCCACGGTCATGCCCCGGCTGGAGCCGCCCGCGCCGTAGGTGACCGAGACGAAGGTCGGCGCCAGCGCCTCGACCCGACGGATGGCATCCCACAGTGTGCGGGTGCCCTTCTCGCTCCTGGGTGGCATGAACTCGAACGAGAAGGACCGGGTGCCGCTCGCGAGCAGATCGCGAATGGCGGGGGTTCGACTGATCCGAGTGGATGCGGCACCGAGAGACATGTACGCAGGTTATCCGGCGGTCACGCGGACGAGAACGTCTTCCCACTCCGCGAGACGGCCGGGCTGCTCCGGATGGCCGGACCGGGCGCAAGTTAGGCTGCCCCGTACTTCCCCACCGTTTCATCGCCCTCGACGGAAGACTCCATGGCTGCCGATTCCTTCCCCGTACATCCCCTGGACCGGGACGGCCTGCGGCAGCGCGTCAATGCCGCGCTGGGCGAGTTCATGGACCGTCAGGCCGAGGTGCTCGCCGACGTGGGCGAGGGCATGGTCCCGGTCACCGCGGCACTGAGCGACTTCGTGCTCGACGGCGGCAAGCGGCTGCGGCCGGGCTTTTGCTACTGGGGCTGGCGCGGTATCGCGGGACCGGACGCGGAGGATGCCGCGATCGTGCGCGCGGCCACCGCGCTGGAATTGCTCCAGGCCAGCGCGCTGATCCACGACGACCTGATGGACAGCAGCGACACCCGGCGCGGCAAGCCCGCGGTGCACCGCCGGTTCGAGGGCCTGCACGCGACGAGCGGCTGGGTCGGCTCGGGCGAGTCGTTCGGCTCGGCGGCGGCGATCCTGCTCGGCGACCTGTGCCTGTCCTGGTGCGACGAGATGTTCGGCGCGAGCGGTGTGGACGACCGGGCACTGCGCGCGGCCAAGCCGTTGTTCGACGTGATGCGCACCGAGGTGATGGCGGGCCAGTACCTCGACGTGCTGGAGCAGGCGATGGGCGGCGGCTCGGTCGAGCGCTCACGGCGCGTGATGCGGTTCAAGTCCGCCAAGTACACGATCGAACGCCCCCTGCACGTGGGTGCCGCGCTGGCCGGCGCCGATCGGGCCGCCCTGGACGCCTACTCCGCGTACGGGCTCCCGCTCGGTGAGGCGTTCCAACTCCGTGACGACGTGCTCGGCGTCTTCGGTGACCCCGAGCGGACCGGCAAGCCCGCCGGCGACGACCTGCGCGAGGGCAAGCGCACCGTGCTGCTGGCGCTCGCCGGCGAGCGGGCCGACGCCGCGCAGGCCGAGGTGCTGACCGCGCTGCTCGGCGATCCCGCGCTGAGCGACACCGGGGTCAAGGAATTGCGCGCGGTGATCGAGGACACCGGCGCGCTCGCCGACGTGGAGACGATGATCACCGAGCTGACCGAGCGGGCCCTCGCCGCCCTGGCCGTCGCGCCGATCGCCGAGGACGCGCGCGAAGTGCTGCGTGAGCTGGCCGACGCCGCCACCGTGCGCAGCGTCTAGTCCGGCGTCCGCGGCGTCGCCGACCGCGAACGGTGCGCCCAGGGCCGCGGGGCGGGGCCGCTCCGGCTCGGACGCCCGGCCCCGGGAGGGGTGCGGGCCGTGCGTCTCGTCGGCCTCGAGCAGTGCCTGGGGCGGGTTGCGGCCGATCAGGTAGATCCCGCCGATCATCGCGGCGAGCACGAACAGCGGGAACAGCAGCGCGGCGCCGCCGTCGGATGTCGTGCCCGGGTGGGGCCGCGAGTGTTCGGCGCCGGCTCTGGGCCCGGGGATCGACGGCTTCGCCGGGCCCGTCGAGGTGGTCGGCACCGTCGCGGGGTGCGGCAGGTCGTGGTCGCGGGCATCCTCTGCGGACCCCGGACGACATCGAACGTCGGGTGTGTCCATCTCGGCAGTCTGGCCGCTTGCTCCGCCCGGTCCGGCCGGAATAGCCCATCCGCGAGGCCAACCACCCGATCGGCCCAGGACCGGTGCCGGCGCCGGCACCCACCCGCAGAGTCGACCCCTTCGTGCGAGCCGGCGCACCCGCTCAGGGCAGCACGGCCGCGAAGCTCGCGTAGTGGTCGTCGCTGTAGTAGCGCTCGGTGTTCCTGCCCGTGACGATCCGGCGCGCGCCGCGATCGGCAGCGCCCGGCGTGCGGACCGTGTACTCGCGGTAGTACCCGTCGGGCTCCGCCGGCAGCAGCTTCTCCCGGTTGCCGAAGACGACGCCGTCGCGGTTGTAGGGGAACGGCCCGCCCGCCGCGATCAGGCGCAGCGTCTCGCGGGCCTCGGCCGGCAGCCGCGCCGCGGCGACGGTGCGCATCCCGGCGGGCACCCAGTCGGGGCGCGCGGCGGTGGACCCGAGCGGTCCGGGGGCGGTCGCGCCGGTGCGGATGGTCGCCGTGGTGGGCGGCGCACTCGCGCGGGTGCCGCCGTCGCCGTCGTCCCGGGTGAGCGCGAAGGCCAGAGCGAGCGCGGCGACGAGCGCGAGCAGCGTGACAACGACGAGAGCACGCCGCCGAGAACCGGACATGGCCGGATATTGTCACGCCGTCTCGCGCGCGCCGGGTCAGCGCCCGGCGAGTCGCCGGACGAATTCCGCCGTTGCCTTCGCCGGGTCCGCGGCCTCGGTGATCGCGCGTACGACCACCACGCGGTCGGCACCCGCGGCCAGCACCTCGTCCAGGTTGTCCCGGTCGATGCCGCCGATCGCGAACCACGGCCGGGTCGGGCGCAGCGCCGCGGTGTAGCGGACCAGGTCCAGGCCCGGCGCGGGTCGGCCCGGCTTGGTCGGGGTGGGCCAGACCGGCCCGGTGCAGAAGTAGTCCACCCCGGGCTCGAGGATCGCCGCGTCCACCTCGGCCTCGGCGTGCGTGGACCGGCCGATCAGCACGTCGCCGCCGATGATCGCGCGCGCGGCCGGGACGGGCAGGTCGTCCTGTCCCAGGTGCAGCACGTCGGGGCCGATCGCGTGCGCGACGTCCGCGCGGTCGTTGACCGCGAGCAGCGCGCCGTGGCGGCGGCACGCGTCCGCGAACACCTGGAGGTATCCGAGTTCGGGCCGGGCCTCCAGGCCCTTCTGCCGCAGTTGCACGATGTCCACGCCCGCGCCCAGGACCGCGTCCAGGAACGCGGGCAGGTCGCCCTGGCGCTCGCGCGCGTCGGTGCACAGGTACAGGCGCGCGGCGGCCAGCCGTTCCTGTCGGCTCGTCATCGGCCCGGCCTCAGATCGCCAGCGCCTGGGCGCGGCGACGCACCTCGGTCATCCGGTTCTCCTGGAGCGCCTGCACCGGCGTGCCCGGGAGCGTGTCGTCCGCGGTGAACAACCACTCCAGCGCCTCCTCGTCGGTGAACCCGGAGTCCGCGAGCAGGGTCAGCGTGCCGACCAGGCCCTTGACGATGTTGCCGTCCTGGAAGAAGTCGGCGGGTACCTGGAGGGCCCGGTGCTCGCCGCGGCGCACGGCCAGGAACTTGCGCTCCTTGAGTTGCTGCCGGACCTTCAGGATGTCCACACCGAGGATCTCGGCGATGTCGGGGAGTGTCACCCAGGCGGGGACGAGGGCTTCTGTTTTGGCGTCGATCTCGCTCACCCGGCCAAGTTTAGGTTCCGCGGCCGGGCCGGCCGGCCGGCGCCCGGCCCGGTACGGCCCGGTGCGGCACGGCGCGGCCCGACCGCGGTCAGCGCGCGACCGACTTGAGCGGGTTCTCGGGGTCGGCGAACCGCTCCCGGTCCACCGGCGTGCCCAGTTGCACGAGCTTGCGGCCCTGGGCCAGGTCGCGCGGCCGGGCGACGGCGAGCAGCGCCGTCAGCCGGTCGCCGGCGAACCAGCCCGCGGCCCACTTGCCGTCCTCGCCCGCGCCGCGGAAGACGAGTTCCTCGCCCGCGCCGTGCCGGCCGACGTACTGGACCATCCGACCGAACTGGTCGGACCAGAAATACGGGACCGGGTCGTACGCCTGGTCGCCGCCGAGCAGGTTGGCCACCAGCACGCGCGGTGCCTGGAGCGCGTTGTCCCAGTGCTCGACGTTCATCCGGGTGCCGTAGCGGGCGGACGGGAAGTCCACGCAGTCGCCGACCGCGTACACCCCGGGCACCGAGGTGGCCAGGTGGTCGTCCACCTCGACGAAGCCGCGGTCGTTGACGGCCACACCGGAGTCGGCCAGCCACTCGGTGGCCGGGCGCACCCCGATGCCGACCACGATCGCGTCCGCGCGCAGCCGGCGGCCGTCGGTCAGGTGTACCGCGCCCGGCTCCAGGCGATCCACCCGCGCGCCCAGCAGCAGTTCCACGCCGGCCTCGGCGTACCACGGCACGAAGCGTTCGCCGATGGCGTCGGGGAAGGGGCCGGCGAGCGGGGTGTGCAGGGCCTCGACCACGGTGGTCGGGCAGCCGGCGGCGGCCGCGGCGGTGGCCACCTCGGCGCCGATCCAGCCCGCGCCGACGATCACCACGTGCGCGCCGGGCACCAGTGCGGCGCGCAGCGCGCGGGCGTCGTCGATGGTGCGCAGCACGTGCACGCCGGGCACCTCCCCCGCGCCGGGCAGGTTGAGCACGCGCGAGCCGGTCGCGATCACCAGGCGGTCGAAGGCGACCGGTCCCGCGTCGGTGTCCACCGCGCCCGGTCGCAGTCCCGTCGCGGTCCGGCCGAACAGCACCTCGGTCTCCAGCGCGGCCCAGTCCGCCTCGAAGGACGTGTCGTCGGTCTTGCCCGCGAGCACCTCCTTCGACAACGGCGGCCGGTCGTACGGCGCGTGCGCCTCGGCGCCGAGCAGGGTGACGCGCCCGGCGTACCCCTGGTCCCGCAGCGCCACCACGGTTTGCAGGCCGGCCATGCCGGCACCCACGACGAGCACGTTGTCCATGCGGGGCACCCTATGACGCGCCCCGGCGCGACCGGCGGGCAGGGTCTTGACTCAGTCAAGGACATCTCGGACGCACTCGGGCACCCCGGGGCACGCGAAACCGGTGTCGTAGTGTGGAGAGGTCACGGGAGCCCGGTGAGACCGGGCTGAGAGGGGGGCTGCGAGCCCCCGACCGTCCGAACCTGATCCGGGTCATACCGGCGAAGGGAGTTCCCCTCACCATGTCCACCATCCCCACCACCGATGTCGTGGTGGTCGGCGCGGGCGTCGCCGGGCTGTCCGTCGCGTGGCGCGCGCGCACCCGGTACGGACTGGCCGTCACCGTGGTCGACCCGACCCCGGGCGCGGGCGCCTCGCACGCCGCGGCCGGCATGCTCACCCCCGTCTCCGAACTCCAGTACGGCGAGGAGAGCCTGCTCCGGCTGAGCATCGAATCGGCCCGGCGCTACCCCGAGTTCGCGGCCGAGCTGGCCGAGGCCGCGGGCCTGCCCTCGGGCTACCGCGCGTGCGGCACGATCGCGGTCGCGCTGGACGCGGACGACCGGGCCGTACTCAAGGACCTGCACGCCCACCAGCAGCGGCTGGGCCTGCACTCGTCCTGGCTGACCAGCCGCGAGTGCCGCCGGCTCGAACCGATGTTGTCCCCGGCGATCACCGGCGGCCTGCATGTCGAGGACGACCACCAGATCGACAACCGCCTGCTGGTCGCGGCGCTGCTCGCGGCCTGCGCGCGGGCCGGTGTCGGCTTCGTCCGCGAGCGCGTCGAGCGCGTCCTGGTCGCCGACGAGCGCGCGTACGGCGTGCGGTTGCCCGACGGGCGCGACCTGATCGCGGATCAGGTGCTGCTCGCGGCGGGCGCCCGCTCGGCGCTGATCCCCGGCCTGCCGCCGGAGGCGGTCCCGCCGGTGCGCCCGGTCAAGGGCGAGATCCTGCGCCTGCGGGTGCCGCCGGCCCTGCTGCCGCTGCTGTCCCGCAACGTCCGGGGCGTGGTCAAGGGCGGCAGCATGTACCTGGTGCCGCGCGCGGACGGCGAACTGGTGATCGGCGCGACCGAGCACGAACTCGGGCACGACACCGAGGTCACCGCCGGCGGCGTGTACGAACTCCTGCGCGACGCGCACGAACTCGTCCCCGGCATCACCGAGCTGCCTTTGATGGAGACGCTCGCCGGGCTGCGCCCCGGCAGCCCGGACAACGCGCCGATCCTGGGTCGTTCCGCGCTGGCCGGCCTGGTGGTGGCCACCGGCCACTACCGGCACGGCATCCTGCTCACCCCGATCACCGCCGACACCGTGGCCGAGGCGCTCGCGCACGGCACCACCCCCGAACTCATCGCGCCCTTCGGGCCCGACCGCTTCGCGAGCGCCGCCCGAGAGGTGATGGCATGAACGACATCGAGGTCTTTGTCAACGGCGACCGGCGCCGCGTCGCGGACGGCACCACCGTCGCCGACCTCGTGGCCACGCTGACCACCGCCGCCAAGGGTGTCGCGGTCGCGGTGGACGAGTCCGTGGTGCCGCGCGGCGCGTGGGCCGAGACCGTGCTCGACGCGGGCAGCCGCGTCGAGGTGCTGACCGCCGTCCAGGGAGGATGACCGGCATGGCCGACGACAAGCTGGTGATCGGCGGCGAGTCCTTCACGTCGCGGCTGATCACCGGGACCGGCGGCGCGCCGAGCCTGGAGATCCTGGAGCAGGCGCTGATCGCGTCGGGCACCGAGATCACCACGGTGGCGATGCGCCGAGTGGATCCGGGGACCTCGGGCTCGGTGCTGGACGTGCTGCGCCGGTTGGGCATCCGGGTGTTGCCGAACACCGCGGGGTGCTTCACCTCGGGCGAGGCGGTGCTGACCGCGCGGTTGGCCCGGGAGGCGCTGGAGACCGACTGGGTCAAGCTCGAAGTGGTCGCCGACGAGCGCACGTTGCTGCCGGACGGGGTGGAACTCGTGGATGCCGCAGAGCGGTTGGTCGACGACGGCTTCCGGGTGCTGGCGTACACCAACGACGACCCGGTGCTCGCGCGCCGGCTCGAGCAGGTGGGCTGCGTGGCGGTGATGCCGCTCGGGTCGCCGATCGGTTCGGGCCTGGGCATCCGCAACCCGCACAACATCCGGCTGATCACCGACCAGGCCAAGGTCCCGGTGGTGCTGGACGCGGGCCTGGGCACCGCCTCCGACGCGGCGCTCGCGATGGAGCTGGGCTGCGACGCGGTGATGCTCGCGACGGCGGTCACCCGGGCGCAATCGCCGCGGTTGATGGCCGAGGCGATGCGGCACGCGGTGGACGGCGGCCGGCTCGCCTACCGCGCCGGGCGGATCCCGATGCGACACCACGCGCACGCGTCGTCACCGATGGCCGGCATGCTGGAGACGAGCCCCGAGCACCCCGCCTTCTGACCGGGCCGCACGATCGGTGCGGCCTTCCTCGGACGGGGAACCATGGGGAAGACCGTCGGCGTCCACAAGGCAGTGGACCCTACACTCCTGAACATGGACACGACCTTGAATGATCCGCTCGTCGGGCGGCTGCTCGACGGTCGATACCGGGTCGATGCCCGAGTTGCCGCGGGTGGCATGGCCACGGTGTATCGGGCTCTCGACACCCGTCTCGACCGCACCGTCGCCCTCAAGGTGATGCACGCCGGGCTGGCCCAGGACCCGGAGTTCACCCGCCGGTTCATCCTGGAGGCGAAGGCCGCGGCGCGGTTGTCGCACCCCAACGTGGTCAACGTCTTCGACCAGGGCACCGACGGCGTCTTCGCCTACCTGGCGATGGAGTACGTCGAGGGCCGCACGCTGCGCGAATTGCTCCAGGACCTGGGCAACATGACACCGCGCGAGGCGTTCGGCGTACTGGAGCCGATGCTGGCGGCGCTGTCCGCGGCGCACCGGGCGGGCTTCGTGCACCGCGACGTCAAGCCGGAGAACGTGCTGATCTCCGACGACGGCGGGATCAAGCTCGGCGACTTCGGGCTGGCCCGGGCGACCAGCACCACCGCCACCGCCGCGACCGGCAAGGTCCTGGTCGGCACGGTCGCCTACCTCGCGCCGGAACAGGTCGAGCGAGGCGAGTCCAGCCCGCGCTCGGACGTGTACGCGGCGGGCGTGGTGCTCTACGAGATGCTCACCGGCCGGCAGCCGCACCACGGCGCGACCGCGGTCGAGGTGATCTACAAGCACGTGCACGCGGACGTGCCGGCGCCCTCGCTCGCGGTGCCGGGCCTGTCGCACGCGCTGGACACGCTGGTGCGCACCGCCACCGTGCGCGACCCGGAGCAGCGGCCGAACGACGCCGAGACCCTGCTGAGCCTGGTCCGCCGGACCCGGCACGCGATGCCGGACACGGAGCTGGACTTCGGCGCGGCGCTGCGTCTGCCGCCGCCGCCCGAGCCGATCCACGACAACGCCACGAGCGTGTTCCGGGCGGGCGAGGTGATGTTGCCGCCGCATCTGGCGCCGCTCGGACTGAGCGTGGACTCGATGGAGGACGAGCAGGCGCGCTACGGCGGCGGCGCGTACGACGAGCCCTATGCGGCGGAGCACCACGAGTACGCCCCGGCCACCGAGGCGCCCCCGACCGGCACCCCCGGCGGCGGCTATCCGCAGCAGCCCAAGCTGCCCGGTCGGCGCCGCCGGCGCGGGCCCTCGCGCGGGATGATCGTGCTCGCGGTGGTACTGCTCGTCGCCGCCGCGATCGGCGGCGGTGCGTGGTGGTACGGCGCGGGTCGCTACTCCGATGTGCCGGGTGTGCTGAACATGACCCAGGCCGACGCCGAGCGCAAACTCGAGTCCGCGGGCCTGAAGGTCGAGTACGTCGGCGACGGGGAGTTCAGCGAGATCACCGCCAAGGGCTCGGTGTTGTCCACCGACCCCGCCCCGGGCAAGAACGTGCTCAGCGGCTCGAAGGTCAAGGTCAAGCTGTCCAAGGGCCCGGAGCGGCACGTGGTGCCCGCGCTGGTGAACCTGAAGATCGAGGACGCCAAGAAGGCGCTCGCCGACGCGAGCCTGAAACCCGGCACCGAGACCAAGACCGCGAGCAACAAGCCGCCCGGCACCGTGGTCGGCAGCCAACCGGCCGCCGGCGAGCCGCTCCAGCGGGACAGCGTGGTGGCCCTGGTGGTCAGCCGCGGCCCGGACACCGTGGTCCCGGACCTGACCGGGCTCAGCGTGGACGAGGCCAAGGCCAGGTTCCAGCCGGCGACCGGGGTGAGCGTCGAGGTGGATCCGACCCAGCAGTTCTCGGACACCGTGCCGGTCGGCCGGATCATGTCCTTCGCCCCGGGAACGAACGCGACCGTGCCCTTCGGCACCCGGATCACCGTGGTGTTGTCCAAGGGACCGGACCTGGTCCAGGTGCCGCCGGTGACCGGGATGAACCCGGACGACGCGGCCCGGGCGCTGCAGGCCGTCGGGCTGCGGGTGAACAACCGAATGATCCCGCTGATCCCGGCCAACGTCGGCAAGCAGGATCCGGCGGCGGGTTCGATGGTCAAGCGCAACAGCGAGGTCTTCATCTCGAACTTCTAGGGCGGCACCGCGAAGGCCCCGCTCCCTCGACACGTCGTCGGGGAAGCGGGGCCTTCGGTCGTTCGCCCGCGGGCACGGCTCAGGTCAGCGCGGGGCCCTCGCCGCTCTCCTCCTGGTAGGAGTAGCGCTGCTCCCGCCACGGGTCACCGATGTTGTGGTAGCCCCGCTCCTCCCAGAAGCCGCGCTTGTCGGCCACCATGTACTCGATCCCGCGCACCCACTTGGGGCCCTTCCAGGCGTACAGGTGCGGCACGATCAGCCGGACCGGGAACCCGTGCTCGGCGGTGAGCGGCTCGCCGTTGTGATGGGTGGCCAGGATGGTCTGGTCGTTCGCGAAGTCGAACATGCGCAGGTTGGAGCTGAAGCCGTACTCCGCCCACACCATCGCGTGGGTGACCTCCGGCGCCGGCGGGGCGATCTCCAGGAGCTTGGCGACGGTCAGCCCGCTCCACTCGTTGCCGAGCATGCTGAACTTGGTCACGCAGTGGAAGTCGGCGACGACGGTGTCGTGCGGCAGCGCCGAGAACTCGTCGTAGTTCCAGCAGTGCTTGTCCCCCGAGGCGGTCGCGCCGAAGACGCGGAAGTCCCATATCTCGGGCTTGAACCGAGGGACCGGTCCGTAGTGCAGAACGGGCCATCCGCGCTGGATTCGCTGGCCCGGCGGAAGTCGCGGATCGCGGTCCGGAGCCTCGGTTCCACCTTGTGCCGCTTCCGTATGCCCCATACCTCACATGGTCCCAGACGCCCCGACCAACTCACGACCGCCCCCGCGCGCCCCGGACCCCGCGCGCGGCACCCGATCCGGTCCTGGGCCCGGGAATCCCGGGCCGACCGACCCTGGTGGGACATGTTCGACATTGCAAGGCAAGGCTGCCCTTCGTGGCGGATGAGCTACCAAAAGTGACAGGATTCGAGGGAAAACCGCCTCATGCGCGCTCGGGGTTCCCCCGTGTCCCACCCACACCGGAAGGTGCGTCGCGATGCACAGTGACCCGCAGATCATCGAGCTCCTGAACGAACAGCTCACGGCGGAGCTCACCGCGATCAACCAGTACTTCCTGCACGCGAAGATGCAGGAGCACCGGGGCTACATCAAGCTCGCGGCCTGGACCCGCCACGAGTCCATCGACGAGATGAAGCACGCCGAGAAGCTCACCGACCGCATCCTGATGCTCGAGGGACTGCCGAACTACCAGCGACTGAACGCGCTGCGCATCGGCCAGAACCTGGAGGAGATGTTCCGCGCCGACCTGGCGGTGGAGATGGAGGCCGTCGAGCGGCTGCGGCGCGGAATCCCGTTGATGCGCGAGAAGGGCGACGTGACCTCGGCCAACATCTTCGAGGAGATCCTGGCCGACGAGGAAGAGCACGTCGACTACCTGGAGACGCAGCTCGCCCTGCTCTCCGAGGTGGGCGAGCAGCTCTACATCGCGGGCCTGCTCAAGCAGCCGAACGAGAGCTGACCGGCGGCTCGGGACATTCCCGGATGCGATCGGGCAACCGCTCGGATTGTGTTACCGATCACCCGGTATTCCCCCCGGCGAACGCTGAGGTTACCCTTACCTAAGTAGCCTCGCCGCTGGGGGGAAATCTCCGTGTACGTCTGCATGTGTTTCGGTGTCACCGACAAACAGGTGAACGACCGGATTGCCGATGGCGCGCGCACCATGCGTGAGATAGCCCAGTCCTGCGGCGGTGCCGGCACCGACTGCGGGCGTTGCGTCAAGAGCATCACCGCGATGTTGCCGCGTGACGAGTCGCGCCGCCGCCGGCGCGAGTTGTGCGGCGAGACCGAGACGTGCGCGACCCCCTGCGGGACCGCCCCGGCCCCAGAGCCGGTCCCGCTGCCGATGCCCGCGGTCGCCGCGTCGGCGCTGCCCGACAACGTGGTCCCGCTGCGCCGGCACTCCGCCGCCTGACCGGCGCCCCCTGATCAGCCCTTCGCCGCCTGCGCGATCGCCGTCGCGGCACGCGCGCAACCGGCCGCGTCCACGTCCATGTGCGTGACCAGCCTGATCAGCCGAGGCCCGAACGGCGACACCAGTACACCCTCCACACGGCAGCGCTCCGCCACCGCCGCCGCGTCCGGCTGCCCCTCCCCCAGTTCGACCAGCACGATGTTGGTCTCCGGGTCGGGCACCGCGAAGCCCGCGTCGCGCAGCAGATCGGCCAACCCCCGCGCGTGCTCGTGGTCCTCGGCCAGCCGCTCGACGTGGTGCTCGAGCGCGTACAGGCCGCCCGCCGCGAGGATGCCCGCCTGGCGCAGCCCGCCGCCCATCCGGTGCCGCATCCGGCGCGCCTCGGCCTCGTACTCGGCGGGCAGCAGCAGCACCGAGCCGGCCGGCGCGCCCAGCCCCTTGGACAGACACACGCTGAGCGTGTCGAACAGCGCGCCGTAGGCCCGCAGCGGCGTACCGGTCGCCACGTGCGCGTTCCAGATCCGCGCTCCGTCGCAGTGCAGCGGCAGCTCGTACCCGTGCACCAGGTCGCGGATCGCGGTCAACCGCTCCAGCGGGTACACCGAGCCGCCGCCCCGGTTGTGCGTCTGCTCGACCGCGACCATGCGGGTGCCGACGGTGTACGCGTTGTCCACCCGGATCAGCCGGGCCAGGTCGGCGACCTCCAGCAGACCGCGCGGGCTGAGCGTGGTCCGGGTCTGCACACCGCCGTGCCAGGCCGCCGCGGCGTCCTCGTGCGCGACGATGTGCGCGTCGGCGTCCAGGACGAGTTCGCCACCCGGCGGCACGGCCAGCCGCACGGCGAGCTGGTTGGCCATCACCCCGGTCGGGGCGAACAGCGCGAAGGAGTGCCCGAACAGGTCGGCGACGTACTCCTCCAGCGCCCGCACGGTCGGATCCTCGGCGTAGACGTCGTCGCCGACCTCGGCGTTGGCCATCGCCGCGCGCATCGCGGGGCCGGGCTTGGTGACGGTGTCGCTGCGCAGGTCCGTGAAGGTCATACCGGCAGCATTACAGACGCGCCGAAGGGCGGACCCGGGGAGGGTCCGCCCTTCGGCGATCGTGGTGATCGCGCGCGGTCAGCTCTTGCGGTACATCTCCGCGACCAGGAACGCCAGGTCGAGCGACTGGCTGCGGTTCAGCCGCGGGTCGCACGCCGTCTCGTAGCGCTGGTGCAGGTCGTCGACGAAGATCTCGTCGCCGCCGCCCACGCACTCGGTGACGTCGTCACCGGTGAGCTCGACGTGGATGCCGCCCGGGTGGGTACCGAGCGCCCGGTGCACCTCGAAGAAGCCCTTGACCTCGTCGAGGACGTCGTCGAAGCGGCGGGTCTTGTGTCCGCTGGACGCCTCGAACGTGTTGCCGTGCATCGGATCGGACACCCACACCGGATGGGCGCCGGCCGCGGCCACCTTCTCCACCAGGGCCGGGAGGTTGTCCCGGACCTTGCCCGCGCCCATCCGGACGATGAAGGTCAGTCGGCCCGGCTCGCGGTTCGGGTCCAGCTTGTCGATCAGCGCGAGCGCGTCCTCGGGCGAGGTGGTCGGGCCGAGCTTGACGCCGATCGGGTTGCGGATCCGGGAGGCGAACTCGACGTGCGCGCCGTCGAGCTGCCGGGTCCGCTCGCCGATCCAGACCATGTGGCCGGAGACGTCGTACAGGTCGCCGGTGCGCGAGTCCACCCGGGTCAGCGCGTCCTCGTAGTCCAGGATCAGCGCCTCGTGGCTGGCGTAGAACTCCACGGTGCGGAATTCCTCGGGGTCGGTCCCGCACGCGTGCATGAACCGCATCGCGCCGTCGATCTCGGCCGCGAGCCGCTCGTAGCGCTCGCCCGAGGGCGAGAGCGCGACGAAGTCCTGGTTCCACGCGTGCACCTGGCGCAGGTCCGCGTAACCGCCCGTGGTGAACGCGCGGACCAGGTTCAGCGTCGCGGAGGACGAGTGGTACATGCGCTTGAGCCGCTCGGGGTCCGGCGTGCGCGCGGCCTCGGTGAAGGCCAGCTCGTTGACCGCGTCGCCCCGGTAGGACGGCAGGGTCACCCCGTCGCGGGTCTCCATGCCGCTGGAGCGCGGCTTGGAGTACTGACCGGCCATCCGGCCGACCTTGACCACCGGCACCGAGGCCGCGTAGGTCAGCACGACGGCCATCTGGAGCAGGGTCTTGAGCTTGTTCTTGATCGCGTCGGCGGTGTTGCCGGCGAAGGTCTCCGCGCAGTCGCCGCCCTGGAGCAGGAACGCTTCGCCCTTCGCCACCGACGCGAGCCGACCACGAAGCTGGTCGCACTCGCCGGCGAAGACGAGCGGCGGATAGGAACGGAGGTCCGCGAGGGCGGAGCCCAGGGCCTCGTTGTCCGGCCACTCGGGCTGTTGGGCCGCCGGGAGGGTACGCCAGGATTCGATGTCGTTCAGGGTCACCGCTCAAGACTAAGCGGAGAGGCAACCCGATTGAGTCCACCGCCCGGAGAGCGAGACGCCGACTCGGCCCGCCCGATATGGTGAGGCCGTGATCGCGATCAATCTCCATCGGAGCTCCTGGTGGCCCGTCCCTGCGGCGGCCCACTGACTTCGCGATCACCTTGACGATCCGACGGCCGCCCGGCAGGGCGGCCCTTTGTTTTTCCCGGACCGGGCGGACCTCCGCCCCGGCCGGGGCGGACAACCGGCGGATCGCCCGGTCGGGAGGGCGTCTCTTCCCCACCGAGGAGCACCCATGCGCACCGCCGACGCCCTGTCCCCGCTGTTCCGCGACGCCCCACCGCCCTTCGCGCTGATCCGGCGCGAACACTCGGCCGAGGTCGAACTGCTCACCGGCGAGATCGTCGACGTCCGAGACCTCGACGACCTGCCGCTGCCGGCCGCCGGCGGACCCGGCCACGAACTGCTCGCCCTGGTGCCCTACGCGCAGATCCGCGAGCGCGGGTTCGAGCATCACCAGGACGGCACACCGCTGCGCTGCCTGAAGGTCACCGAGCAGCGCCTGCTGCCCCTGGACGAGGTGCTGGCGGCGTTGCCGCAGGTGCCGGTCGAACTGCGCGGCGGCGACTTCGACGTGGACGACGAGACGTACGCCACCATCGTCAAGCGGGTGATCGAGGACGAGATCGGCCGCGGCGAGGGCGCCAACTTCGTCATCCGGCGCGACTACCGCGATCACATCGAGGGGTACACGCCGGCCGCCGCGGGCACCCTGCTGCACCGGCTGCTGACCCGGGAGAGCGGCGCGTACTGGACCTACCTGATCCACACCGGTGACCTCACCCTGGTCGGCGCCAGCCCGGAGCGGCACGTCAGCTCGGTGGGCGGCGAGGTGGTGATGAACCCGATCAGCGGGACCTACCGGCACCCGGCCGAGGGGCCCTCCCGCGAGGGGCTGATGGCGTTCCTGCGCGATCCCAAGGAGATCGACGAGCTGTTCATGGTCGTCGACGAGGAACTCAAGATGATGAGCGCGGTCTGCGACCTCGGCGGCGCGGTCGAGGGCC
The DNA here is from genome assembly GCF_055558835.1 of Embleya sp. NPDC025285. NCBI lineage: Bacteria > Bacillati > Actinomycetota > Actinomycetes > Kitasatosporales > Streptomycetaceae > Embleya > Embleya sp. NPDC025285. Next base: position 50,500 of record NZ_JBVHLU010000054.1, on the reverse strand, counting down.
CGTTCCTCAAGCCGATGGGCCACCTCACGCACACCGAGTACCTGCTGCGCGGGATCACCTCGCACGACGTCGCCGCGGTGCTGCGCGGCACCATGTTCGCGCCGACGGTGACCGGGAGCCCGCTGGAGAACGCGTGCCGGGTGATCCGCCGACACGAGCCGACCGGGCGCGGCTACTACTCCGGAGTGCTCGCGCTGATCGGGCGCGACGACCAGGGGCGGCGCACGCTGGACGCGCCGATCCTGATCCGGACCGCGTACATCACCCCCGACGGCGGCCTGCGGGTGCCCGCCGGCGCCACGCTGGTCCGGCACTCCAGGCCCGAGGACGAGGTCGCCGAGACGCACGCCAAGGCGGCCGGGGTGCTGGCCGCGCTCGGTGTGGTGCCGGCCGCCGAGCGGACGGCGGGCCCGGCGCTCGCGGCCGATCCCGAGGTGGCCGCGCTGTTGGCCGCGCGCAACACCGCGCTCGCGCCATTCTGGCTCCGGCCACGGGACGAGAGCGCGCTGCGCGCCCCGGAACTGGCCGGCCGCCGGGTGCTGGTGGTGGACGGCGAGGACACCTTCACCGCGATGCTCGCGCACGTGCTGCGCACCCTCGGCCTGCACGTGGAGCTGCGCTCGTACGACGACGTCACCTCGCGTCGGGTGCGCGCCGCGGAACTGGTCGTGCTCGGCCCGGGTCCGGGCGACCCCAGGGACACCGCGCACCGCAAGATCCGGCTGATGGGCGCGCTGCTGCGCACCCGCCTGGACGCGGGCGGACCGCTGCTCGCGGTCTGCCTGGGCCATCAGCTCCTGGCGCACGAGCTGGGTCTGGACCTGGTCCGCAAGCCGCGGCCGTATCAGGGCAAGCAGGTCGAGATCGACCTGTTCGGTCGGCCGGAGCGGGTCGGCTTCTACAACGCGTTCGCGGCCGTGCGGACGGCCGGCGTCGTACCCAACGTCGAGTTCGCCGCGGACCCGGAGAGCGGACAGGTGCACGCGCTGCGGTCGAGCCGGATGCGGCTCGCGGGCGTGCAGTTCCACCCGGAGTCGGTGCTCACCCACAACGGCCTGGGCATCGTGCGGGAGTTGCTCGCCGGGCTGTGAGGTCCGCCGCGCGTGCGCGCACGCACCCGCCCGAGGCGCCCGGCCCGCGACGGCCGGGCGCACGGGGGACGCGGCCGAACCCGGCGGTCGAAAATGGTCCCAGGCGATCCGAGGCGATTCGAGGCGATATGAGGCGATATGAGGCGATATGAGGCGATCGGTCCCAGGCGCGCCCGCGGGGGTCGCCAACCGGCCGCACCGGCCCCTTCGTCGCACCGGCGTGCGACCATAATCGCGTTGCTCGCCGCGGTACGACGGAGGATGCTCGACCCCGTTCGTTGACCGGTTTTCCAGTGGAGGGGGTTCCCGTGGGCTCCGATTGTCCGCCGCACGACCCCGTCGACTGGAGCGGTCGCAAACGTTGCCGCAAATGCGGAGTGACCTTCGGCGGGCCGCGCCCGCTGCCACCGTCACCACCGGAAGCCGATGGCTGATCCGCCGCTTCCGCCGCCGAACTTCCATACGGCGCCGCGTACCCTGTGGGACGAGCTGCCCACGGACGCGCGCGCCGCGGTCGAGCGGTGTGCGGGACGCGTGCTGGCCGTCGCCACCGTGTGGGCCGGATTCAACTGCGAGTTCGCCGCGATCGTGACCACCGAGCACTCCCGCTACTTCGTCAAGGGCGTCCCGCGCGATCACCCGGCGGTGTCGCAACAGCGCGTCGAGGCCCGGATCGCGCCGCACGTGGGCGCCGTGTCGCCGAGGTTGCGCTGGGAGATCCGGCTCGACGACTGGGTACTCCTGGGCTTCGACCACATCATCGGCCGACACGCCGACTTCGCACCGGGCACGGCGGATCTGCCGCTCGTCGCGGACGCGTTGCGCCGACTCGGCCGGGTCGCCGTCCGCGATCTGCCGCTGCCGCGGATCGAGGAGCGCTGGCGTCCGCTGCTCACCAGTCGTCAGCTCGAACTCCTGCGCGGCGAGAGCTTGTTGCATACCGATCTGCACCCGCACAACGTGTTGATCAACGATCGCGGCCCCCGGGCCTACCTGGTCGACTGGGCCCAGCCCGCCCGGGGCCCCGCCTGGATCGAGGTCACCTTGGTGGCCAGCCGGCTGATGGACGAGGGGCACACGGCCGAACAGGCGGCCTCCTGGGCGGATCGGTTCGCCTGCTGGCGCACGGTCTCCCGGGAGGCGATGGAGACCTTCGTGTTCGCCGCCACCAACCAGTGCTCGCGCGGGATCGGCGCCGCCCACGCGGCCCCGTGGAACGCCCGGTTGACCGCGCTGGCCGAGGCCCGCGCGGCCCGCGCCCACCTGCGGGCCTGCCCACCGCGCACAACCCGCTCCCCCGCCCACCGCACGGCGGAGTGACTCGAATCCCCCGAACCACCCGAACCCACGCGCACTCACCCTCGGAGGTACGAATGCCCGAACTCGACGCAACGACCAGTCCCCGCAAGTGGGTTGCCGACCAGGCCCGGCGCTACGAGGAATCCGGCGGCACCAAGGGCATCACGATGCAAGGCGCGCCGTGCCTGCTCCTGGACACGCTGGGCCGCAAGAGCGGCGTCTGGCGCCGCACCGTGCTGATCTACGGGCGCGACGGCGAGGACTACCTGATCGTGGCCTCGCTCGGCGGCTCGGACCACCACCCGCTGTGGTACCTGAACCTGACCGCCGAACCCCGAGTCCGCCTGCGAGTGGCCACCGAGCGCTTCGCCGCCACCGCCGAGACGCTGACCCCCGCCGAGAAGGCGCGGGTGTGGCCGGGTCTGGTCGAGGTGTTCGCGCCCTACGCGGGGTACCAGGACAAGACCCGGCGGGACATCCCGGTGATCCGGCTGCGCCGCGCGGACGATCCGCACGGCTCCTGAGCGGCGGCTTGGGCGTCGGGAACCGACGGCCGGCCCGCATCGCTATATCGGTGTGGCCCGGCCCGTACCGCCCGGTAGGCTCCGGCCGTTCGAACCTACGGTCGAGCAAGCTCCTTCCTACGACGGGTACCCCGCATGCGCCTGCGCCGCTGTCTCGCCTCGACGGCCCTCCTCGTGCTTCTCGGGTCGCCGACCGGGCACGCGGCGCCGGTCCCCGATCCCACGCCCGTGGCGGAACCGCCGATCGGGCAGGTGGTCGAGGTGCGCGGAATGCCGGACCGGATCCGACCCGCGACTCCCGTCGAACTCACCGCGAGCGCGCGCAACTTTGGCGAGGTCCCGCTGCTGCTGGAACCGCGGGTGGAGATCATCGGCGCCACCGGGCACCTGGCCCCCGACCAGGTGCGCCTGGAGATACCGGATCCGGTGCACGCGGGCTGGACCCCGACCCCACTGGACCCGCAGGGCGGCGCACGACTGCCCTTCCCGGGTCCGGGCGCGATCGACGCGACCTCCGGTCGCCTGGCGCCCGGTGCCTCGGTCGAGTTCCGGGTGCGCTTCACCATCGCCGCGAACGTGCCCGCGCAGTTCGTGCAGGTGCTGGTGGGCGGCCGACCCGTGTCCCCGGGCACCGGCGACGAACCGCGCTTCGTGAGCGGCTACATCGCCGACTCCGCGCTGCTGGGACCGGACGGGGCCATGCCCACGCGTCCGCCGGATCCCGGTGGGACCCGCTCCCCGTCGGTGCCGGACGCGGGCACGGAGCACCTCGGCGGCACCGCCAAGGTGGTGCCGACCGCGCGGCGCTCCGACGGGCCGACGTTCGACCTGGTGGGCGTGCCCGGTTGGCTGCGCGCGGGCGCCGGCGCCGCCGAGTTCCGGGTCACCTTCGGCAACGACACCGACCGGATCATCCCCGCGGTGCGTCCGGAACTGGTGTTCACCAGCGGCCAGTCCCCGATCACGCCGCAGCAGTTGGTGGTCGAGGCGTACGACGACCACGACCGGGGCTGGTTCCCGGTGCCGCTCGCGGTGCTCACCGACCCCGCCAACGGACGCGACGCGCACCTGGTCGGCGAGTTGACGCCCAAACCGTGGGACGGCCGCCGGCCGCTGCCGCCGGGCGAGCTCACCGCGATCACGGTGCGCGTGTCGATCCCGACCGGCTCGCCGGTGGCGGGCGGCGACCTCGCGGTGCTGGTCGGCGGCGGCGCCCCGGAGGGAACCGACCGCGCACTCGCCTCGCGCAGCGACTTCCGGGTGTTCCACGTGCCCAACGCCGGGGTGCCGCCCCGCCCGCCCAAGCTGCGCCCGGAACTGCCGCCGACCGCCCCGGACTCGGCGGCCGGGCAGCGTGAGGAGGACGAGGACGACACCTCCACCCTCGCCACCGTCGCGATCTGGGTCATCCTGGCCGGCGTCGGGGCGACGATCGTGTACTTCGCCCGCAGGAACCGCCGGCAAGGCGCCGGAATCGAGCCCGATCCCGGCGCCTGACCGAACCCGCCCGTCGCGCGCCCCGCGCGACGGGCGGGCGGTGGTAGGCCGTGGTTCGCGAAGGATCCGCGAAGAACCCGCGGTGGTTCGGCGACGGATCAGCCGAACAACACCTTCGCCTCCTCGTACAGGGCCGGCGGCACGGTCTTGAGCTCGCGGGTCGCCGCCTCCAGCGGCACGGTCACCACGTCCGTCCCGCGCAGCGCGACCATCTTGCCCCAGTCCCCCGCGTTCACCGCGTCGATCGCGTGGAAGCCGAACCGGGTGGCCAACCACCGGTCGAACGCCGTGGGAGTGCCGCCGCGCTGCACGTGGCCGAGCACCGTGGTGCGCGCCTCGTGACCGGTGCGCTTTTCGATCTCCGAGGCCAGCCAGTCGCCGATGCCGGACAGCTTGACGTGGCCGAACGCGTCCAGCGTCTGGTCCTTGGTGACCATCTGACCGGCCAGCGGGATGGCACCCTCGGCGACCACGATGATCGGCGCGTAGTTGGTGCGGAACCGGCTGTCCACCCAGGCGCAGACCTCTTCGACGTCGAAGTTCTGCTCCGGGATCAGGATCACGTTCGCGCCGCCGGCCATCCCGGAGTGGATCGCGATCCAGCCCGCGTGCCGGCCCATCACCTCGACGATCAGCACCCGGCGGTGCGACTCGGCGGTGGTGTGCAGTCGGTCGATCGCCTCGGTGGCGATGTTGACCGCGGTGTCGAAGCCGAACGTGTAGTCGGTCGCGTTCAGGTCGTTGTCGATGGTCTTGGGCACACCGACGACCTTGACGTCGTGCTCGTGCAGGCGGGTCGCGACGCCGAGGGTGTCCTCGCCGCCGATCGCCACGAGCGCGTCCACCTCGAGCTTGGCCAGGTTCTCCCGGATCCGCTCGATGCCACGATCGACCTTGATCGGGTTGGTCCGGGACGAGCCCAGGATGGTCCCGCCGCGCGGCAGGATGCCGCGTACGGCCTTGATGTCGAGCGCCATGACGTCGCCCTCGAGCGGCCCGCGCCACCCGTCCCGAAAGCCGATGAAGTCGTACCCGTAGTCCTGGACGCCCTTGCGGACGACCGCCCGGATCACCGCGTTCAGGCCCGGGCAGTCGCCGCCGCCGGTCAGTACTCCGACACGCATCGAAATCTCCGATTTCTTCCGTCCGGTACGATTCGCGGCCCACGCTACCGGTGCGAGAAGCCACCTCGACTCTTCCCACCACCCGTTCGAGGTACCCGACTTGATCGGATCGAGCAGACCCGGATCCACACCGACGCCTAGTCGTCCAGACCCTTCTCGATGGCATAGCGCACGAGTTCCACCCGGTTGTGCAACTGCAGCTTGTTCAAGGTGTTCTGTACATGGTTCTGCACCGTGCGATGGGACAGGAACAGGCGCTGGGCGATCTGCTTGTAGGACAGGCCCTTGGCGACCATCCGCAGCACCTCGGTCTCGCGGTCGGTCAGCCGCGGCGCGGCCGGGCCGCCGGTCGCGTCCTTGCGCGGCGGGTCGGTGGCCATCCGGCGGAACTCGCCGAGCACCAGACCGGCCAGCCCGGGGGTGAACACCGGATCCCCGACCGCGGTCCGACCCACCGCGTCCACCAGTTCCTCGCGGCTCGCCGACTTGACCAGGTATCCGGTCGCGCCCGCCTTGACCGCCTCCAGCACGTCCTCCTGCTCACCGCTGGCGGACAACACCAGGATCCGCACCGACGGGTCGTGCCGGACCAGTTCGCGCGCCACCTCGACGCCGGGCAGCTTGGGCAGGTGCAGGTCCAGGATCACCACGTTCGGCGAGGTGGCCCGGGCCCGCCGGACCGCCTCGGGGCCGTCGCCGGCGGTGGCGACCACGTCGTGGCCCGCCGCCGCGAGGTCGCGGGCCACCGCCTCGCGCCACATCGGGTGATCATCGACGACCAGGACCTTCAGCGGCGTCGGGGCCGGCTCGGTCCCCGGTGTGGGTGTACTCGTCTCGCTCATCCGCTCCCCTGCCTCGGCACCCGGAACTCCAGCTCGGTGCCTTCTCCCGTCACCGACGACCACACCACACTGCCGCCGAGATCCCGCACCCGGCCCTCGATCGACTGGGCCACGCCCAACCGGCCCTGGGCCCGGGCCGCCTCCAACCGGCCCGGAGCCATCCCCGAACCGTCGTCCCGGACGCTGACCACGATCTCGTCCGGCTCGTCCTCCACCAGGATCCACGCGTTGGCCTGCTCACCGGCGTGCCGGCGCACGTTGTCCAGCGCCGCCGCGACGGCCGCGGTCACCTCGCGCGCCGCCGGGGTCGGCAGCAATACCGGCGTACCCGGCGAGGACACCGTCACGCGCGCGCCGGCGAAGCCGCCCAGCAGCACCCGCAGATCCTGCCGGGCCGGGTCGCCGTCCTCCCCGGATCCGGGCAGGTCGGCCGACTCGACCCGGGCGGGCGTCGCGGAGATCAACTGCCGCAGCGCCACCTCCTGCTCACCGGCCAACTTGCCCAGGCCCGCGGCGTCCCCGCCGATCTCCGCCCCGCGCCGTTGCACCAGCGCGAGCACCTGGAGCACGCTGTCGTGGATGTCCCGGGCCAATCGCTCGCGTTCGCGCGTGGCCGCCTCCAGTTGCAGCGCGCGGGTCAACGCCTGTTCGCTCACCCGGGCGATCTCCACGACGTAGCCGACCGCGCCGCCCGCGAGCAGCAACAGCACGATGTTGTGCTGGTTGTCGGCGGTGAGCGCGCTGCGTTCGAAGATGTCGGCGGCGCCTATTGTCAGCGCCGCCGCCGAACCGGTCCGCCAACCGCCCTTGATCGCGCACGCCAGCACCGGTGCCGAGGCCCACACCGTGGGCAGCGTCATCGTGCCCTGGGCGATCCGCTCCGGATCGTCCAGCCACCGGGTCGCGACCAGGCACCCGACGGCCACGCACAGGTCCAGGATCAGCAGCGGAGGTTCGCGGAAGGCGGGCTTGCGGAAGCCGTACGCGGTCACCGCCGTCCAGACCACGAGCAGCGCCATCACGGCCCACCCGCCGACCGGGTGCCGATACTCGTCCGCGACCTGGGCGTACCGCACGACCGCGTAGACGAGGGCGAGCGTGCGAAAGACCGTGAGCGCGCGCCACAGCGACTGCTCGACCCCCACGTGAACCCCCAGGTGTGCCGGGTGCCGCCCGGTCAGGCGGCGGGTCGGCCGGAACCGCCCGAGTCGTCGTTCGGGGTCGGCGCGGCGTCCGGGCCGGCGGCGTCCGTCGGGTCCGCCGGCTTGTCGGCCGCCTTGGACGCCTGCTTGCGCGCCTCGTCGATCCGCTTCTTGGCGTCGGCCGCGTACATGTCCACGTACTCCTGGCCGGACAACTCCATCAGCGCGTACATGATCTCGTCGGTGATCGCGCGCAGGATGAAGCGGTCGTCCTCCATGCCCTCGTAACGGGAGAAGTCCAGCGGCTCGCCGACCCTGATGCCCACCCGCATCACCTTGGGCACGATCTTGCCGGGCGGCTGGATCTTCTCGGTGTCGATCATCGCCACCGGGATCACCGGGGCGTGCGACTCCAGCGCGAGCCGGGCGATCCCGGTCTTGCCCCGGTACAGCCGACCGTCCGGCGAACGGGTGCCCTCGGGGTAGATGCCGAACAGGTGGTCCTCGCGCAGCACCTTGAGGCCGGCGTCGAGCGCGGCCTCACTGGCGCGACCACCGCTGCGGTCCACCGGGAGTTGGCCCACGCCCTTGAAGAACGCGGCGGTGAGCCGGCCCTTGACCCCGCGGCCGGTGAAGTAGTCCGACTTCGCCAGGAAGGTGATCCGGCGCGGGACCACGACGGGCAGGAAGAACGAGTCCGAGAACGAGAGATGGTTGCTCGCCAGAATCGCCGGGCCCCGGTCCGGGATGTGCTCCTCACCCTCCACCCAGGGGCGGAAGAAGAGCCTCAACACGGGGCCGACGATGATCTTCATCAGCCGGTAGAACAACCCTGACCTCCTCCTCGGGACAGGACGAACCCTAGAGCATGCCCCCGGGCCGGGACCCGTGTACGGCCCGGTCGGGCAAACCGCCCGACCGGGCCCGGGAACCCGCCCCGGGCCGCTCGCGGTGGATCCTCGGCCGGGTTGTGCGGGCCGCCTCCCGGGCCGGCCGCCGGCCACACGGCGCCGCTGTACGCATCGCGCACCCCCGTGGGACGATTCCGAGGTGTCCAGGTGTTAGGGGGTAAGAGGCGGAACCACTCGCCTGTCGACCCCGTTATGGAACCTGTATCGCCGTCGTCCACCGGTCGCCACAACCTCGTGGTGCCCACCCGGCCGGCTGGTCCCGCCAAGCCCGTCACCCGAAGGAGCCCGTTGGTGTCGATCCTGCCCGGTGCCGAGCCCCACCACCACGACGGCGGTCCCGTGGGCGTCCTGCTCTGCCACGGCTTCACCGGCACACCGCAGTCGCTGCGACCGTGGGCGGAACACCTGGTCGCGGCCGGGCTGAGCGTGTCGCTGCCGCTGCTGCCCGGTCACGGCACCCGCTGGCAGGACATGAACCTGACCACATGGCAGGACTGGTACGCGACCGTGGACCGCGCGTTCGACCGACTGCGCGAGCGCTGCGACACGGTGTTCGTGATGGGCCTGTCGATGGGCGGCGGCCTGGCCCTGCGGCTGGCCCAGCAGCACGGCGACAAGGTGGCCGGCCTCGTGCTGGTCAACCCGTCCGTGCAGGCCGACGATCCGAAGATCAAGCTGCTGCCGGTATTGCGCCACGTCATATCATCGGCGCCCGGCATCGCGTCGGACATCCGCAAGGAGGGCTCGGTCGAGCTCGCCTACCCGCGCACGCCGGTCAAGGCGGCCTATTCGTTGTCCCGCTTCTGGCGCGTGGTCTCCGCCGATCTGCCGCAGGTCACCCAGCCGGTGCTGCTCCTGCACAGTCCGCACGACCACGTGGTCTCGCCGGCCAACTCCGAGACGGTGCTGGCCAGGATTTCCTCCACGGACGTCACCGACGTCCTGCTCAACGACAGTTATCACGTGGCGACGCTCGACCACGACGCGGAACGGATCTTCGCATCCAGCCTGGAGTTCGTACACCGGCTCGCGCCGGACGCGCGAGCCCCGGAGACGGCCGAGAGGGACTGAACGAACGGTGCGCGGACGTGGCAACGGACTCGACGCGGAGTCCTTCAAGCCCCTGACCGACCTCGATCCCGAGGCGGCGGACGTGATGCTGGTCGCCCTGCGGGACGCGGGGGTCGCGGCATACGTCTCGACGTTGGAACCCCGGGATCCGGACGAGGAGCCCGAGGAGATCGAGCGCCTGTGGGTGGACGCGACGGCGACGTCGCGGGCCCGGGCGATCCTGCGCTCGCTGACCGAGCCGTCCTCGCCCCGGACCCGTGCCAAGGAGGCGGCGACCGGACCGGCGGACATCCCGCAGGTGGATCCGCCGCGCGCGGAAGGCGCCGAGCGGGGCGAACCCGACGCGCCCGCCGACCGGCCGGGCGACGACGAGGTGTGGGCGCAGATCGTCGCGTCCTTCGACAACGACGTGGCCGACCCGGTCCCGCGCTGGCCGGTGGCCGAGGACCTGGGCGGCGAGCGGTCGGACCGGGACGAGCCGGGCGAGGGATCGTTCAAGGTCGGGCTGCCCGCGGCCGCGGGACCGCGCGACTACTCGCTGGCGCCGCCCGGGCCGCCGGTGATCGACGAGTTGCACGAGGACCCGGAGGAGCACTTCGTGCCGCCTCCTCCGCCGCCGCTGCCCAAGACCGACGCGGCCACCAAGATCGCCTGGATCGCGCTGGTGGGCGGTCCGCTGTATCTGCTCGTGTCGGTGCTGCTCGGCCGCGCGGTCGGACCGTGGACCTCGTTCGCCGCGTTCGCCGCGTTCACCGGCGGATTCGTCGCGTTGGTGGCACGGATGCGACGAGATCGGGACGAGGACGACCCGGACGATGGCGCCGTGGTCTGATTCGACCTCATGTGCCTTGTTCGCGACCGGTTCTGACGGGACATCATTCCGCATTCGAGGTCCGGGTCCGGGTACCTTCCTTGCGTGGACGCGGATAACGAGGGACGCCTGATCGGCGGGCGCTACCTGCTCGCCGACCGACTCGGGCGAGGCGGCATGGGTGCGGTCTGGCGAGCTCGGGACGAGGTCCTGGGGCGCGAGGTCGCGGTGAAGGAGATGTTGCCGCAGCCCGGCGCGGACGAGGCCGACCGGGCCCGGCTGCGCGAGCGCGCGGCGCGTGAGGCCCGGGCCGCCGCGCGGCTGAGCCATCCCTCGGTGGTGCGCGTCTACGACGTGGTCGAGGAGGACGATCGGCCCTGGATCGTCATGGAGTTGGTCCCCTCGCGCTCGCTGGCCGAGGTGATCCGCACCGACGGCCCGATGGCCGCCGACCGGGTCGCCGAGATCGGGCTGACCATGATCGACGCGCTGCGCACCGCGCACGCGGCCGGGATCCTGCACCGCGACGTCAAGCCCGGCAATGTGCTGATCACGCTCGACGACCGGGCCGTGCTCAGCGACTTCGGCATCGCGGTGGTCGAGGGCGACTCGTCGGTCACCCAGTCGGGTGTGGTGCTCGGCGCGCCGGCGTACATCCCGCCGGAGCGGGCCAAGGGCCTGAGTCCGACGGCGGCCTCGGACCTGTGGTCGCTCGGCGCGACGCTGTACGCGGCGGTCGAGGGCAAGGCGCCGTTCGAGCGCTCCACGCCGCTCGCGACGCTGACCGCGATCGTCAGCGAGGACCCGGCGCCCGCCAAGCACGCGGGCGCGCTCGACCCGGTATTGCGCGCGCTGTTGGCCCGCGATCCGCAGGAGCGGCCGGACGCGGCGGAGGCCGAGGCGATGTTGCGCGACGCGCTGCGCGAGATCCGGGAGGAGAACGCGGCCACCCGGGCACTACCGCTGCCGCCCGCACCGCTGCTGCCCCGGCCCGCGCCGGCGGCGGACCCGAAGGTGGAGTCGAAGGCGGAGTCGATACCCGCGGTGGTGCCCGCGGTGCGCGTCACCGACCCGGATTCGGACGAAATACCCCGGGGCGACGTGGAGTTCGCATCGCCACTCGTCGCCCCGCCCGCGAAACCCGCCAAGCCGGTCCGAGAGGACCGCCCGGCGCGCACGTTCCCGTGGTTGCCGCTGCCCGCCGCGATCGCCGCCCTGGTGGTCTTCGGCGTCGTGGTGGGCCTGATCCTCTTCCTGATCGTCCCGGCCGACGACAAGAAGCCCAACGCGAAGGCCGGCGCAGGCGACTCGGCCGGCCCGCAGACCACTCCCTCTCCGCCGGCCTCGCCGAGCTCCGCCGCCTCCGCCCCGGCCGCGGGCAATCTCACCCAGCCGCCGAGCACCGAGCCGGAGCAGAGCCCGAGCGGCCCGCCGGCGCAGACCACGCAACAGCAGCAGCCGCCCCCCGAGACGAACGGCCTGCCGGCGGGCTGGACTTCGTACACGGGATCGACCACGCCCTACCGGATCGGCCTGCCGCCGGGCTGGAGCAAGGTCAAGACCGAGGGCTCGCAGGAGTTCTTCGCCAACGCGGAGCGCACGCTCAAGCTCAACGTGGACACCGTCGCCAGCTCGCCGACCGATCCGGTCGAGGACTGGAAGAACCTGGAACCCGACGTGCGCGGCAATTTCCCGAACTACCAGCGGCTGAGCATCGAGAAGGCCGACTACCGCGACTACCGCGCCGCCGCCTGGCACTTCACCTACGGCAGCACCGTCAAGCACCACGTGCTCAACCTCGGCTTCACGGTCCCGTCCGGGCGCGGCTATTCGCTGTACATGGACACTCCGGACGCGGTCTGGAACGACCCGGCCACCCAGGAGTTGCTGGCCGGCTTCAAGGCGAGCTTCCAGCCCTGACCCGTCCGAACGCCCGGCCCGCCTCCCGGTTCACCCGCGCCGCCCGATCCGCTGTCAGGCGGTGGGCACCCGCAGGTCGGCCAGCACCGGGCGGTGGTCGGAAGCCGCGGTGTAGTCGGCGTCCGTGACGTCGTCGGGGACGCCGCACCCGAGCACCTCGATGCCCTTGGACACGAACACACCGTCCACCCGGCGACCGGGATCGCGGCGCGGCGAGGTGAACTCCGAGCCGTTCGGCGCGGTCGCGTAGCCGTCCTGCAACTCCTCGGCCAGCCGGTCCCACGCCGGCCGGCCGGCCGACTCGTTGAAGTCCCCGGCCAGCACCCGGTGTTCGACGCCGAGGCCGGCCAGCCGGCGAAGCACCAGTTCGGCCTGTTCGAGCCGCTCGGCGGCGTCCAGGCTCAGATGTGTACTGGCCACCGCGAACTCGGCGCCGCCGACCTCGACCACGGCGGTGGCCATGCCACGCTGACGCAGCCCGGGCGTCCGCGGCAACAGCACGTCGTTCGCCCGGCGTACGCTCACCCGCAGGCCGCCGAGCAGCAGCAGACCGGACGCGGTGCCGCCGCCGGTGATCACCACCAGGCCGCACTCGCGCGCGAATCGGGCCACCGCGTGCCGCCGGCGCAGGAACCGGGGCGCCTCCTGGACGCAGAGCAGGTCGGGCGCGCAGTGTCGGACGATCCGCACGAGGGCCTCGCGATCGTCGCGCAACGAGCGCACGTTGTACGACATGACCCGGATCTCACCGGTACCGACAGTCACTGGAGCCCCCTTGCCCGGATCGGACCGCCCGGCCCGAACCACGATCGACCAGCCATGCGCCCGCCCGCTCGTCGGGCGGCGATTGTCCGCGCGTCGGCGCGGCACCGGTATCGCGCGTCGTCGCGAAACCGTCAGCGACGGGCCAGGTCCGCCGCGCCGACCAGTCCCGCGTCGCTGCCCAGCGTGGCCACCACGACCTCGGCACCCAGCCGGTGCCCCCGGCGCAGCACGCTGCGATAGGTCTCCAGGGCCGGGACCAGCAGCAGGTCGCCCGCGTCGGAGACGCCGCCGCCGATCACGAACGCGGCGGGGTCCAGCACGGCGGACAGATCGGCCAGCCCCTGGCCCAACCAGGTGCCGAGTTCGCGGAAGGCGGCCAGCGCGACCGGGTCGCCGAGCAGCGCGGCCTGGGTGACGTGCGGGCCCTGGATCCCGGCGGGCGTGCCGTTCCCGAGCGCGAGCAGCTTCTCCGCCGCCTCGGGGATGCCGGCCGCGCGGTCGCGGGCGTAGCGGGTCAGCGCGCTGCCGCTGGCGTACTGCTCCCAGCAGCCGTAGTTGCCGCACGGGCAGGCGATGCCGTTCGGGACCACCCGCATGTGTCCGGGCTCACCCGCTATCCCGCCACCGCCCCGGTACAACTCGCCGCCGAATACGATCGCGCCGCCGATGCCGGTACCGACGGTCACACACATCACGTTGGTGTGGCCCGCGGCCGCGCCGAAGCGCACCTCGCCCCACGCGGCCGCGTTGGCGTCGTTCTCCACCACGACCGGGAGGCCGATCAGCGCCTCCATCCGGTCGCGCAGCGGCTCGCCGACCCACGCGCCGACATTGGCCGAGAACAGCACGGTCGATCGGTCCGCGCCGATGAAACCTGCCGCGCCGAGCCCGACCGCCTCCACGACGTGGTTCCGGCGCAGGGTGTTGACCGCCTCGGCGATCACCCGCGCGGTGCCATCGGCGTCCTTGGGGGTCGCGACCTTGAGCCGATCGAGGATCACCCCGTCGGCATCGACCACGCCCGCGAGGATTTTGGTGCCACCGATGTCGACACCGATCGTGAGTCCCATGTCGTCCCAAGCTCGTTCGCGTGCATTGCCCGCAACGGATCGTACTGGTCCCTTCCCCGGGTCCACCCCACCCGTACGCCCGCAGGTCATCGTGGGGATACCCGGAAACGGGCGGCCGACCGGGGGACGACGGCGCCGGCGACGCGGCCCGGCGCGCAGGGCCGGTTATTCGTCGTCGAGCCGAATCCGCTCGGTCTCCGCCGGCCGCGCGGCCCACCGGCGCTCCCGGTCGCCCACGAAGGCCCGGTACGCGGAGGCCAGCTCGGATCCGGCCGCGGCCAGGTGCGCGGCGACCTCGGGATGCCTGCGCACCACCTGCTCGCGTACCGCGCCCGCCTGCTCCACGAGCGTCTCGGCCAACCTGCGCGCCTCCTCCGCCAACCGGGCGGCGGGCGCCTCGTCCCCCTTGTCGGCCCCGCTCAACGATTCGGCGAGCCTGCGAGCCTCCTCCCCGAGCCGCGCCCAGGGATCGACCCGCTCGCCGTCACGCTCCGTGTGTGCCCCTTCGTCGGTGGAGCCGGCATCCGCCTCGTCCGACAGCACCCGGTCCGTGTTGTCCGCCCACGCGTCCGCACCGTCGCCGGCCGCGCCCTTGCCCGTCACCCGCTCGTCTCGGTCCATCCGACGCATTGTCCGCGCTCGCGCACCCCGACGCGAACAGAACCCCGCGCGAACGATCCGAGACCACGAACCCGACGAGGCCGTCGCCGAACCCGCGCACCCTCGCGAGGCACGAAATCGAGCCCCGGAATCGAGCCCTCGCATCGAGCCCCGGAATCGAGCCCGGGAAACGAGCCTCGGGATGGCGACGGCTCCCCCGTACCCAGCCTGCCTAGACCGGGCTCTCCGCCGGCCGCCGGCCGGCACCGACCGTCGCGGCCGGATCCGGCGCCCGGGCCACGACCGCGTCCTCGACGGTCCGACCGGCCCGCCACAACCGCCGTCCCGACACCACCGTCGCCGCCATCAGCAGTGCGTTGCGCAGTCCCAGGGCCAGCACCGCGTGCGGCTGGGAACCGAGCAACTCGCCGAACCAGATCGGGAATTCGAGCATGGTCAACGGCATCGCACAGAGCAGCAGTACGGCCGTCGGACGCTGCGTGGTGTCCCGCCGCACCAGGCACACCGCCGCCAGGCCGATCAGCCACACCAGGTACTGCGGGCTGATCACCCGGCTGGTCACCACGAAGATCAGCAGCGCGCACAGCGCCGCGTCGCACGCCGTCGTGTCGGTGAACCGGCGGGCCTGGACCCGCCACAGCAGCAGCCAGCCGAAGCCGAGCACGGTGGCGACCAGGCTGAGTCGGCCCACCGCCGAGACGTACGGGCCGTGGAACTCCAGCGAGCCGTAGCTCTCCTGGACCCGGCCGCTCCAGCCCAGCCGGGCCGCGATGTGGAAGGGCATGGCGAACACCGACTCGACTTCGATGCCGCGTTCGCGCTGGTAGCCCAGGAACGCGAAGGCGCCGGGCAGCGCGGCGGCGAAACCGAGCACCACGGCCGCGCCGCCGAGCAGGGTCCAGCCGTACACCCGGGCCATCGGGCCCCGCCCGCGCAGTCCGACGAAGATCAGCACCGGCCATACCTTGATCGCGGCCGCGACGCCCGCGAGCAGGCCCGCGAGCCGGTTGCGGTCCGTGCGCCGCCCGCCGATCAGCAGCAGCGCGGCCACCGTCGGCGCGGTCACCGCGAGGTCGTAGCGAGCCAGGACTATCGGCCCCAGCAGCGGCACCGCCAGCACCCACAGGGCCGCGCCGTACGGCGAGCCGCCGCGCGGGATCGTCCGAGCCAGCAGCCACAACACCACCGCGTCGGCGGCGAGCATCAGCAGGTAGACCGACGTCGCGTAGTCGAACGGCAACACTCCGGGCAGCAGCAGCACCCCCGCCGCGCCCGGCGGGTACTGCCAGCGCACGTCGTCCACCGGGAAGGTCCCCGAGCGCAGCACGTGGAACCACTCGCGGTAGATGGCCCGCGCGTCGCCGGTCACGAACGGCCACGGGTTGGGCAGCACGTCCATCGCGGTCAGCAGCAACAGGACTCGGGTCGCCGCCCAGACGAGCGCGATGGTCCACAGGACACCCGACGGGCTCCGAAACACGTTCCGGACACGGTGTGACTGTGGAGGGCTCACCGTCGGATCGTATCGAGGCGCCCGGGTCGATCCGGGCGGATCGGCGACGCGGCCGGATCCGCGCGTCGCGGTCGGGGCGCCCCGGCCATGCCGTCCCGGACCCTCGAGCGTGCCGTCTCGGAGCCCCGAGCGTGTCGTCCCAAGCCTCGATCGGGCGATCCGCGGCGCTCGGTTCGAACGACCCGGGATCCTCGTTCGTGCGGTCCGCGGCAAGGATTCCCCGGTCTGGGATCCTCGTTCGTGATGAAGACCTTGATCGTCACCAACGACTTCCCGCCGCGCCCCGGCGGCATCCAGTCCTTCGTGCACTCCATGGCCCTGCGGCTGCCGGCGGACGGCGTCGTGGTCTACACGTCGTCGTGGAAGGACCGGGCGGAGATGGCCGCGTTCGACGCGGAGCAGCCCTTCCCGATCGTGCGCGACCGCACTCCGATGCTGGTGCCCACTCCCGGTGCGGTCCGCCGAGCCCGCGAGATCGCCCGCGCCGAGGGCTGCGACACCGCGTGGTTCGGCGCGGCGGCACCGCTGGGCCTGATGGCGCCCCGGCTGCGCGCGGTCGGCGTCGAGCGCCTGGTGGCCACCACACACGGGCACGAGGCCGGCTGGGCGGTGCTCCCGGGCGCGCGGCAATTGTTGCGGCGGATCGGCGAGGGGGTGGACACGGTCACCTTCCTGGGCGAGTACACGCGCGGCAGGATCGCGCCCGCGCTCACCCCGGCTGCGGCCGCCCGGATGGTGCAACTGCCGCCCGGCGTGGACGAGAAGGTCTTTCGCCCCGACGTCGGCGGGGCCGAGGTGCGGGCCCGGCACGGGCTGAGCGATCGTCGCGTGGTGGTGTGCGTGTCCCGGCTGGTCCCGCGCAAGGGCCAGGACGTACTGATCCAGGCGCTGCCCCGGATCCGGCGCCGGGTGCCGGACGCGGCACTGCTGATCGTGGGCGCCGGGCCGTACCGGGACCGGCTGGAGGCGATGGTCGACGAGGTCGGCGTACGCGACTCGGTGGTGTTCACCGGCGCGGTGCCGTGGGCCGAGTTGCCCGCGCACCACGAGGCCGGCGACGTGTTCGCGATGCCGTGCCGGACCCGGCGCAAGGGGCTGGACGTCGAGGGCCTGGGCATCGTCTACCTGGAGGCGTCCGCGGTGGGTCGGCCGGTGGTCGCGGGCGACTCGGGCGGCGCCCCGGACGCGGTCCTGGACGGCGAGACCGGTTACGTGGTGAACGGCCGCTCGCCCGCCGCGGTCGCCGACAAGGTGGCGGGCCTGCTGGCCGACCCGGCGAAGGCGGCCCGGATGGGCGCGGCGGGACGGCGCTGGGTCGAGCGGGAATGGCGCTGGGACCTGCTGTCGGGGCGGCTGCGCGGGCTGCTGGACCCGGACCGGGCGGGCTGAGCCGGGACACGTCGAAGGCGGGTGGCCCAAGGAACCCCGGACCACCCGCCTCCGCTGTCGCGAGCGCCTGCCGACGACGTCGACAGGCTCGGGGCTCAGCCCTCGTAGATCTTCTCGATGTCCTGCTCGAAGTCCCGCAGCACGAGGTTGCGCTTGAGCTTGAGGGACGGCGTCACATGGCCGCTCTCCTCGGTGAAGTTGATGGTCAGCACGCGGAACCTGCGCACGCCCTCGGCCCGCGAGACGGCCTTGTTGCCCTCGTCGATCGCGTCCTGGACGGCGGCCAGCAGGTCCGGGTCCTCGGCGAGGTCGGCGACCGTCGCGTCGGCGGGCTTGCCGTGCTGCTCCTTCCAGGTCGGGAAGGCCTCCGGGTCGATGGTGATCAGCGCGCCGACGAACGGGCGGCGGTCGCCGACCACCATGCACTCGCTGATCAGCGGGTGCGCGCGGATGCGGTCCTCGATCACGGCCGGCGCGATGTTCTTGCCGCCCGCGGTGACCAGGATCTCCTTCTTGCGTCCGGTCACGGTCAGGAAGCCGTCGTCGTCGAGCACGCCGATGTCCCCGGTGCGGAACCAGTCGCCCTCGAACGCGTCGGCGGTGGCCGCCTCGTTCTTCCAGTAGCCGGTGAACACGTTCGGGCCCTTGGCCAGGATCTCGCCGTCCTCGGCGATCCGTACCGCCGAACCGGGCACCGGCCGGCCGACCGAGCCGATCCGGATCCCGACCGCCGGGTTGACCGTGTGCGCGGCGCACGTCTCGGTCAGGCCGTAGCCCTCCAGGACGGTGAAGCCGATGCCGCGGAAGAAGTGCCCGAGGCGGGTGCCCAGGGGTGCGCCGCCGGAGATCGCGTGGGTGGCCTGGCCGCCCAGCGCCGCGCGCAGCTTGCCGTAGACCAGCTTGTCGAACACCTTGTGCTTGAGCTTGAGGCCCAGGCTGATGCTCGCCGCGTCCATGCCCTCGCTGTAGGCGATCGCCGTCTCGGCGGCCATGTCGAAGATCTTGCCCTTGCCGTCGGCCTGCGCCTTGGCCGAGGCCGAGTTGTAGACCTTCTCGAACACGCGGGGCACCGCGAGCACGAAGGTCGGCCGGAAGGACGCGAGTTCCGTGGTCAGCTCCTTGACGTCCGGACAGTGCCCGACCCGCACGCGTGCCATCACGCAGCCGATCTCCAGGATCCGGCCGAGCACGTGCGCGAGCGGCAGGAACAGCAGGCAGCTCGACTTCTCCGGAATGAAGAGTTGTTCGAGCAGCGCGACCACGTTGCCCAGCTCGGCCTGAAAGTTGCCGTGCGTGAGGATGCAGCCCTTGGGCCGCCCGGTGGTCCCGGAGGTGTAGATGATGGTCGCGACCGAGTCGGCCCGCAGCGTCGCGCTGCGCTCCTCGACCACGGCGTCGGCCACGTCGCGCCCGCCGGCGGTGAGCGCGGCCACCGCGGCCTCGCCGTCGCCCTCGTCGATCCGCCATACGTGCTTGAGCTCGGGCAACCGCTCGCGTGCCCGCTCGACCGCGCCCTCGTGCGCCGTGTTCTCCACGATCACCGCACGCGCGCCCGAGTCGGACAGGATCCACTCGAGCTGTTCGGCCGAGGAGGTCTCGTAGATCGGGACCGAGATCGCGCCCGCGCACCAGATGGCGAAGTCGATCAGCGTCCACTCGTAGCGTGTCCGCGACATCAGGCCGATCCGGTCGCCGGGCTCGATGCCCGCCGCGATCAGGCCCTTGGCGACTTCGTACACCTCGGCCAGGAACCGGGTCGAGGTCACGTCGGTCCAGCGTCCGCCCACCTTGCGGGCGAGCGCCGCGGCATCCGGTGCCTCCGCGGCGTTGCGCTTGATGAGGTCGGTCAGGTTGCCCTCGGCGGGAACCTCGGCCAGGGCCGGGACGCTGCACTCGCGCACTGATGCTCCTCGTTGCGGTCTCGGCGCCGGGGGTTCGGCGCTGCCGTTTGCCGTTGTCTGTGTCGCCGGCGGGTCGTACTCGCCGGTGGCTCGCCGGTCCGTCCGCGGTCCGTTTCCGCGGTCCGTCGCCGGTCCGTCTCTGCGCTGGGTCTCTTCGGGTCTCGTCGGTGCGGCTCGTTGGTGGCTCTTGCCCGTTTCGTCGACGGGGGCAGACGTTACTGGCAAGTAGGTCCGGGGGACAGAGGTCCCGATGATCCTGTGCCCCGTCTCACGCCACGGACAAGCCCACGCCCGGATCGACTCGGATCCCGTGCGGGCGCCCGGGGCCCATCCGTCCCGATTCGGTCGTGCATGTCGAGAGTATCGATTCGTCGCCGAGGGCGGGTGTGACGGAGGCAACCCCACCGCGCCGTCGGTTTCGGTTCCGGCCCGTCAGTACAGTGACCGACATGCGGGTCCACGTGGTGAGCGACGTCCACGGCGCTGCCGAGGCACTCGCCCACGCGGGCGACGGCGCCGACGCCCTGGTGTGCCTGGGCGACCTGGTGCTCTTCCTCGACTACCACGATCTGGACCGGGGCATCTTCACCGACCTGTTCGGTGTGGAGAACACCCGCAGGCTGCTCGCGCTGCGCAACGCCCGCCGGTTCACCGAGGCCCGGGAGTTCTCCGGGGCACTGTGGGCGGGCGTGCCGGGTGGGGCCCGCGCGGCGATCGAGGAGGCGGTGCGCCGGCAGTACGCCGCGCTGTTCGCGGCCTTCCCGACGCCCACGTACGTGACCTACGGCAACGTCGACGTGCCCGACCTGTGGCCGGACTACGCGCGTGAGGGTGTGACCGTGCTGGACGGCCAGGTGGTCGAGATCGGCGGTCGCACCTTCGGCTTCGTCGGCGGCGGGCTGCGCACCCCGATGCACACGCCGTACGAGATCTCCGACGAGGAGTACGCGGCCAAGGTCGCCGCGGTCGGCCGGGTCGACGTGTTGTGCTGCCACATCCCGCCCGCGGTCCCGGACCTGACCTACGACGTGGTCGCGCGCCGGTTCGAACGCGGCAGCGAGGCGGTGCTGCGGGCCATCCACGAGACCGGGCCGGATCTGGTGCTGTTCGGTCACGTGCACCAGCCGCTGCGGGCGCGGATGCGAATCGGGCGTACCGAATGCGTCAACGTGGGGCATTTCCAGGCCACCGGGAAACCGTACGTCCTCACCTGGTGAGCCGGTGCCGCGTACGCGCAGGTCGGGCACGATAGCCTTCGAGCGGATCGGCTGTACCCAAGCATCCGGTGATGTTTGTCCGGGACAGCCACAACGGCTACGCGAGCTTCCGGAGGACTCCTCACGATGGCTGAACGGACCAGCTCGACCATCACGATCGACGCCACGCCGGCCGAGGTCATGGCCGTCATCGCGGGGTTCGAGGGCTATCCCGAGTGGACCGGCGAGGTCAAGGAGACCGAGGTCCTCGAGATCGACGAGGCGAGCGGGCGCGCGGTGCGCGTGCGCTTCAAGCTCGACGCGGGCGTGATCAGCGACGAACACGTGCTCGGTTACACGTGGGACGAAGACCGCGAAGTGCGCTGGACCCTGGTGACCAGCCAGATGCTCAAGGCGCTCGACGGTCGCTACGCGCTGCGCCCGATCAGCGGCGGCACCGACGTCACCTACGAACTGACCGTGGACGTCAAGATCCCGATGCTGGGCATGCTCAAGCGCAAGGCGGAGAAGGTCATCATCGATCGCGCCCTGACCGGGCTCAAGAAGCGCGTCGAGAGCTGACCCGGCGGTGACGCGGGTCCTGTTGGTCACCGGCCTGCCGGGAGCCGGACGCACGACCGTCGCGGCGGCGACGGCGGTCGCCTCGGCACGGGCCGGGCGACGCACGCTGCTGCTCGCCGCCGACGGCACCCGGGACATGGACGCGGTCCTGGACGTGCCGGTGGGTACCGACGCGTCCGACGTGCTGCCGGACCTGACCGTGCAGCGAGTCGGCGCGCGGGCCGAGTTCGAGCGCGAGTTCCTGCTGGTCCAGGGCCAGTTGGGCGCGGCGCTCGCGGTGGTCGGGGTGGATCCGCTGGATCCCGAGGAGATCACCGTGCTGCCCGGGGCCGGCGATGTGCTGGCGTTGCGGGTGCTCGCGCGGGCGGTGAGCGCGCGGCGCCACGAGCTGATCGTGGTCGACCTACCGGCCGTCGAGCGCGCGGTGCCGGCGCTGGCGCTGCCGGAGGGGCTGGCGCGCTACCTGGACCGCCTGCTTCCGGTGGAGCGGCAGGCGGCCCGGGCGTTGCGGCCGGTGCTGGCGGCGGTCGCCGGTGTGCCGATGCCCGAGGACTGGGTCTACGACACGGCCCGGCGGGTCACCGCCGAATTGGCGGTGCTGCGCTCGCTGGTGGCCGCGCCGACGACCACGGTGCGTGTGGTGCTGCGACCCGGGACGGTCGCGCTGGCGGCGGCGCGGCGGGCCGCCTCGGCGCTCGCGCTGTACGGGCACCGGATCGAGGACGTGATCGTGAACGGGGTGGGCGCCGCCGACTCGCCCGATCCGGCGGTGCGTTCGCGGGCCGAGGTGGCCCGGGAGACGGTGGACGCGCTGTGCGCGCTGTTCCCGCGGGTGCCGTTGGCGCAGATCCCGACGCTGACCGCCGAGCCGCTGGGCGCCGCCGAACTCGCGGACGTGGCGGCTCACTTCGGCCCGGTGCGGCCGGGCGGCCCGGCCGAGGACGAGCACCTGATCGAGCGCGACGGCGAGCGGCTGTCGCTGCTGCTGCCGCTGCCGGGCACCGATCGCGACGACCTGGACCTGCTGCGGCGCGGCGACGAACTGGTGATCACGGTGGGCCCGAACCGTCGCCTGATCAAGCTCCCCTCGGCGCTGCGACGTTGTGTCATCGAGGGCGCGGGGCTGCGGGACGGCATGCTGCGCGTGCGCTTCGTCCCGGACCCGGCGGTGTGGATGCGCTCGTCGACGTAACGGCGACGAGGACGCCGACGCCGGTGATCGACGCGGATCCCGGGCCGGCCGCGTCCGACCTACCCCTTGCCGTGCAGCCGCTCCCAGTCGCGCGCGAGCGCGATGCGCTCGGGAGCGGACGGGTGTGAGGCGAACAGGAACTGCAGGATCGGGTTCGGGGTGACGTTGGAGCGGTTGGCCACCGCCAGGCTGTGTTGCATCCGGATGAAGGCCGCCGGGTCGCGGGTCAGGTCGAGCGCGTGCACGTCGGCGCGCGCCTCCAGGCGGCGGCTGATCAACATCTCGCCGGGGCCGGCCAGTGTGCCGATCACGGCGACCGCCGCGAGCAGCAGGGCCAGCGAGCGCGGATCGCCCGCTTCGTCCGCGCCCGCCCGGCGCAGCAGCGGCGCGCACGTCATCAGCAGGCCCAGCGCGCAGACGCCCGCCGCGAGCGCCGCCGCGCCGATCAGCGTGCCGTGCAGCACGTCGTTGCGCTTGGCGTGCCCCAGCTCGTGCGCGGCGATCAGCTCCACCTCGCGCGGATCCGCGTCCCGCACGGTCGTGTCGTAGACCACGATCCGCCGGGTCGAGCCGAATCCGGACACGTACGCGTTGAGCGCGGTGGTCCGCCGCGACGCGTCCGCGACCAGGACGTCGCGTACCGGCACCCCGTCCCGCTCCGCCAGTTGCATCAGCGACGTGCGCAACTCCCCGTCCGGCATCGAGTGGAACTTGTTGAACGCCGGTTCCACCACCAGCGGGTACAGGAACGAGATCGCCACCACCAGCAGCGCGCCGGCGCCCGCCGCGAGCAGCCAGCCGGCCCGGGGCAGCGCGCGGATCAGCGCGTACAGCCCGAGCACGACCACCAGCAACAGGCCGGTGGACATCGCGAAGCCCTTGGCCAGGTCCAGCCACCAGCTCCCCCACGACTGCACGGACAGGCCGTACCGTCGCCGGACCACCTCCAGGCGCGCCGCGAACGGCAGCGTCGCCAGCCGGCCGATCAGGGCCAGCGCCAGGCCGCCGAGCAGGATCCGCCACACCCATCCGCCGCCGAGCGGGCGGGCGACCGCCTCGATGATCCGCGCGCCGGCGGGGGTGAGCCCGAGCACGAGGGAGACCACCAGCGACAACGCCATGGACAGGTAGGCGGGCGGGCGCGCGGCCCGGGCCAGCGAACGACCCCGGGCGATCTCGGCGGCGGTGAAGTCCCGGGCCGCGTCCGGGTGGGTGAAGCCGCCGGGCGGCTCGGCCAGCGGGCGCCACGGCGTGGTCACCACGACCGCCACCAGCAGCAGCACGCCCGTGCACACCAGGCAGATCAGCAACAACCGCTGGACCGACATGCCCGCCACGCCCCCGTCATCCGGCCTGCGTCCGCAGGTAGTCGAGCCAGGTCCTGGTGAAGGAGTCGGGGTTGGTGCCCAGGACGGACACCATCGCCGACGCGAGCGCCGAGACCGAGTCGGGCGCGTCGACCCCGGGCGGCCGTTCGGCGCCGACCGTACGGTACAGGTCGACCAGCTTGGCCTGGCCCCACCGCTCCGCGATCAGTTTGCACGCCAGCCAGCCCATCTCGTACGCCTGGGGCAGGTCCTCCTGCGTGGTCTCGAAGCTCGCGTCGGCCGGCAGCCGCTCGGGCACCTTGCCCGCCTTGACGTCGCGGCGCAGTTCGGGAGCCGCCGTGCGCATCGTCTGCGCCGAGTCGAGGTAGCCGACGTAGTCCGCGAAGCCCTCGGAGAGCCAGGTCGGCGTCCAGGCCCGGGTGAACGCGCGGCTCGCCACGTGGGTGATCTCGTGCGTCATCACCACCCGGCGCTCCAGGTCGCCCAACTCGCGGAACGCGTCCGGATTGACGATCACCCGGTCGGCGGCCGCCGCGTCCGCCGCCGCGCCGCGCTCACCGGTGGTCACCGCCGCGATCCTGGCGTACTTGCCCGGTTCGGCGCCCAGCAGCCGGGCCATCTGCACCTGGGTGCCGGGCACCACGACGACCGTGCGCCCGGGCCAGGACTCCCCCCAGACCGCGCTGACCCGGGGTACCGCCTGGTCCGCGATGTCGGCGAACTCGCGCATCACGTCGCGCGTACCGATCCCGAGCACGGTGCTGTGCGTGCCCTGCACGACGGTGACCGGGCCCAGGTCCCACACCTGGGCGGGAGCACGCATCCCGGCCCCGGCGCCGTCGGTGTCGGCCGCGAGGTACCACGTGCCCGCGCGCAGCACGAAGGTCAGGTATTGCGGCACCCGCACGGGAGTCACGTCGTGTCCGGTGATCCGGTAGAGGAGGTCGACGTGCGCGGTGAGCACCGGGGCGCCCAGCGCGCTCTCGCGCCCGGCGGAGAGCTCGAACGCGTCGGGGGTGACGACCTCGTACTCCCAGCCGGCGAACGGCACCTCGGCGATGTTGTCGAAGACGCCGATCTGGGACTGCCGGAACTCGGCGCTCTGCGGGTCCAGGGTGCTCGTGAACGCCTCGCGATCGCGGGACAGGACCGCGCCCGAACGCCGCTCCAGCAGCGCCCCGATCGCTATCCGGCGCGCGTTCGCGTGCTGTTCGTCGCCGTCCGCGGTGGTCCGGCCGGGGGTTTTCGAGGCCCCGGAGTGGACGCCCGGAGGCGCATCGGTCACCGTGTCCGCGATGAACCGGGTGACCCCGAGGACGGCCCCGAGCTGGGCGAGCGCACACACCACGATCAGGACCGGCAGCAGGCTGCGGATCCGGCGCGCGGCCCGATTCGGGTCATCCACCGGTCGATCGTAACGTGGGCGCGACCGGCGCCCGGTCCGCGCCGGGACCGGGCCTGCGACGAACGTGGTCCCCCGACGGGCCGGGGGCGGTCAGGCGGGGCGAACGACCTTGGCGATCGGCATCGACCTCAGCGGCGCGTAGCGCACGTTCGTCCCGGGCTTGGGGGCGTGGATGATCCGCCCGGCGCCGACGTAGACGCCCACGTGGGTGTATCCGCCGAAGTAGACGACCAGGTCGCCGGGCCGGATCTCGGCGATCGGGACCGCGCGGCCCGCGCCGGCCTGCGCCTGCGACGTGCGCGGCAGCACGACGCCGGCCTGCCGCCACGCCCAGCCGGTCAGCCCGGAGCAGTCGAACGAGTCGGGGCCGCCGGCGCCCCAGACGTACGGCTTGCCCAGCGCCCTCGTCGCGGCGGCCACCGCGATCGCCGCACGGCCGTCGAGCGGGGCCGTCCGGGCATCCCGCGCCGACCCCGTCCGGGCCTCGTCGCGCGAGGCGCGGTTCGGATCGGTGCCATCGGCGAACGCGCCCGCGGACCCCTCGGCCGGCCCGTCGGCAGCCAGGAACCGGGCCCGATCCGACGCGTCGAGCGTGTTCAGCAGTTCCCGGGCCCGGGTCAATTTGCTCTCGACGTCGGCCCGCTTGGCCGCGAGATCCCTGCGACCAGCCTCCAGCGCGGCGAGCGTGTCGGCGGCCTCGCGACGCTCCTGGTCCAGCGTGCGCCGGGTGGACCGGGCACGGACGACCGCGGCTTGCTGCCGCTCGGCGAGCCGATCCAGGGCGGACGCCCGGGACAGGTACTCGTCCGGGTTCTCGGACATCAGCAGCGCGAGCGTGGGATCCACGCCGCCGCCGCGGTACCGCGCCGCCGCCATCGAGCCCAGGTCGCCCTGGAGGACCACCAGCTCGGCCTGCGCGTCGGCGATCCGGCCCTGCGCGCGAGCCACCTGCTCGCGCAACCGCTCCTGCCGCTCGGCGAGGCCGTTGTACTCCTCGGTGGTCGCCTCGGCCTGGTGGTACAGCTCGCCGATCCGCTGCCGCACCTGCTCCTGGGAGGGCGCCGGGTCGGCGTACGAAACGTTCGACGCGAACGCGACCGCCGTGACGGCGGTGGCGGTCAACACGGTGACCCGGGTCTTGCCGGCCCTCGGCCTGCGATGGGACGCCACGGAGGTGGGCTCCTTCTCCGAGCCCGGCTACCCGCCGTCCGGGCCGGACGGTCGAGTGCTCGGGCGCTCGACCGGCGACCTTAGTGACCCAAACATGATCACTTCAAATCAATCGGCGAATTCCGTGTCGCTCTTCGCCAATTCTCCGAAAAAGGTCACCCGACGGTCACCTTTCGCGCTCGACCGATCGACGGACGCTCGGCATCTCGCCGTTGTCGCGCAGTTGCGCGCCGGCCGCCGCGAGCATCCCCTCGGCCGCGAACAACCGCAGCGCGGTGAGGGTTTCCTCGTCCAACTCGGCGTAGTCGAGCTGATCGGCGTGCTCGCCGTACTCCCCGGAGTCGGCGTATTGCGAAATAAATGATAATTCGGACGATATACCGGAATCGATCGAACGAACGCTGATCAACGCCGGCCCGATCGAGGCCGGAATCGCGCAACCGGCGCCGGCGCGCCCTCGGCCGCGGTGCGTACGACAGGCGATGCGCATGTGGCTTCTCCCCTTTCGTCGACTTTCCTCGTCAACGGTAGGGAGCGGCACCGACACGCGGTGCGAACGGCGCCCGGGCGCCAGGGGTCAGCCGCGGGTGAGCCGGCGCAGCAGCATCGTGGAGGGCACCGGGCGGGCCCCGGCCTTGCGCACGCCCTCGGCCACCTCGCGGTCGGTGGAAACCACCACGACCGGGCGGCCCGGCGGCTCGGCCCGGACCAGCCGGCGAATCAGCTCGTCGGCCGTCTCGCCCGGCTTGCTGAACATCACCCGCACCCCGCGTGCGGGGGCCAGCAGCACCGGCGCGTCCAACTGCGCGCCGTCGAACACGCACGTCACCTCGCAGCCGGTCTGCGCGGCGAGCCCGGTCAAGCCGCCGACCAGCCGGTCGCGCTGCTTGTTCAGCGCGAGCGTGGGATAGCCGGTCTTGGTCACGTTGTAGCCGTCGATCACCAGGTGCGCCTGCGGCAGCGCGAGCAATTGGTCGAGCAGCGCCGGGTCGTCGCCCTCCAGCGCGCGCTGCGCGATGTCCTTTATCCCGGACGCGCCCGGCACCACCGCGTCCACCATGTCGGCGGGCCGGATGCCCACCGGCGGCAGCGCGAGCTCGCGGCGCAGCCCCTGGGCGGCCTCCAGCACGGTGTCCAGGAGCAGCCGGACCCGGGTGTCCTCCATGCTGCGTCCCTCGCGGGCCGCCCGACGGCTGGCCTCCAGGGCCGATTCGACCTCGGCGACGCGACCGCGCAGGCGGCGCGCCTCCTTCTCCGCGGCGGCGACCGCAGCCTGCGCCTCGACCCGCACGGCGTCCAGCTCGGAGCGGGCCCGACGGGCCTCCTTCTCCTCGTGCTTGGCGCTGCCCTGGAGGCCGCGGACCTGGCGGCGCAGGTGGTCGGCCTCCTTGCGGGCGGTCTCCAGCTCCGCGCGCAGCCGTTCGTGCTCGGTCTTGGATGCCGCGCGCAGTACGCCGACCTCGTGCTCGAGGCGGGACAACGTCTCGGCGGCCTCGGCCTCGGCGCGATCGGCGGCGGCCTCCTTGGCCGCGTCGCCGGCGGTCTCGATCAGTCGGACCCAGCCGCGCGGGCGCAGCAGGTACGCGGCGGCGGCCACGTCGAGCGGGTCGGCCGCGGCGGGCACCTTGCCGGCCTCGAGCGCCTCGGAGATCTCCGGCAGGCCCTTGCGAAAGCGCTCCGCTATGCGCTGCCGGAACACCGGGTCGTTCTCCAGCGCGGCGGCCAGCGGCGTCGCGGCGAACTTGGCCCGGCGCTGGTGGGTGAACCGGGCGAACCGGCGCAGCGGTCCGGGCACCTCGTCCGCGGTCATCGTGCCGAGCGCGTCCGCGGCCACCGAGATCACCCGCACCCGGACCGCCTCGGGCAACGGCCCGGACAACACCTCGGGCTCGACGACCTGCGGATCACCCCGCTCCGGGTCGGCCCCGACGGCACCGGGTTCGGCGCAGGCGTCGGCATCCGCGCCGGCGGCGACACGGGGTTCGGCGGTGGGGTTCGGATCGGCCTCGGCGCTCGCCGGCCCGGCCGGATGCGCGTGGGCCGCAGGGGCGGCGGGCCCGTGCGGCTCCGGATCGACCGCGTGGTCGACGGGTGCCTCCGGGGCGGCCTCGGAGTCGACGGACACCGGGTCGGTCTCCGCCTCGGCCCGGGGTTGCGCGTCGAGGTCGGGCTCGGCGGCCGGCACCGCCTCGGCGGCCTCGGCGGCGTGCGCAGGCGTGACCTCGTCCGCGCGGGTATCCGGTCCGCTCACTGCTCCTCCGGTCCTTCCCGTTCCCTTGAGGCCCCTCCCCGCGTCACCGTTGCCGGGACGCCGACGCCTTGATCATGGCGTGTTCCGGAGCGGGGACGGCCGCGCCGGGCCGCCCCGATGCCGAAACGATGCACAGTCCCATTGTCGCCGCACGGTCTCGGCACTCAGCTCGCGTCGGGTCGCGCCACCAGCTCGACGGAGTCGGTCGCGTTGCACCAGCGGCAGCGCACCGACTCGATCTCGTCGGAAACGATCTCGCGCTCCTCGACCCGGGCGACGCCCGCGAGGTCGAGGTGGGTGAACTCGACCGCCTTGGTGGTCCGCGTCACGTCGAACCGGGTCAGGTTGCCGCACAGCGAGCAACGCCACCGGGTGTCCTCGGTGGGGGCCTGGATCGACATGCGTGTTCCCTTCCTGTCTGGTCTGCGAGCGTCTGCCGGTCCGCGAGCGGCCCGCGTACACCCATGATGCCGGGCGGCGAGAGGTACCTGGGCGCGGCCGTGTCGGGCCGGAAACGTACCGTCCGGTACATGAGCAGCACCGCGCACCGGGATTGCCGGTCACGAGGTTCGGCGAATCAGGGCTTGCCGGCGGCCGACCGGCCGCGGCGTTCCCGCCCGCCGGACAGTATCGCCCCGGGCCACGAGTTGCGAACCATGCCCGGGTCCCGAGCGATTCGTGACGAGGTGGAGCGCCAGGTGTTCACGGTCGTCGATCTGGAGACGACCGGCCTGGATCCGCAGGAGGCGCGGATCACCGAGATCGCCGCCGTACGCCTGCGCGGATCGGACCGTCTGGGCGAGTTCGCGACCCTGGTCGCGCCCGGCGTACCGATCCCGGAGTTCATCACGGACCTGACCGGGATATCCGACGATCTGGTGGCCGACGCGCCACCGCTGCGGCTGGTGTTGCCGGCGTTCACCCGGTTCGCCGAGGACGCCATCCTGGTCGCCCACAACGCCCCCTTCGACGTGGGCTTTCTGCGTGCGGCGAGCCTCGCCTGCGACGCGCCGTGGCCCGATCTGCGGGTCGTGGACACGCTCGCGCTGGCCCGCGCGTTGCTGCCGCCGGGGACGGTGCCGAACATGCGT
This sequence comes from Embleya sp. NPDC025285, assembly GCF_055558835.1. Classification (NCBI taxonomy): domain Bacteria; kingdom Bacillati; phylum Actinomycetota; class Actinomycetes; order Kitasatosporales; family Streptomycetaceae; genus Embleya; species Embleya sp. NPDC025285. Next base: position 20,794 of record NZ_JBVHLU010000054.1, on the reverse strand, counting down.
CTGGGCACGCTCGCGCGGTACTTCGAGGCGCCCACCGACCCGACCCACCGAGCGCTCGCCGACGCCCGGGCGACCGCGCACGTCCTGCGCGCCTTCATCGGCCGGATGCACGCGAGCGGCCGGCACGAGCTGTCCGACCTGCTCACCCTGGGCCGGCCGGCCGCACCCAGGGTGTGGCCGGAGCAAACCACTCCGATCGGGTGAAGCCGCGGTCTCGCCACCGACACTCCCCGGCGCACGTGCGCCGACTAAGCTCGGGCACCTTGTCGTCGAGAGCCGGAGGACTACCCGTGATCACCGCGATCGTGCAGGTCAAGACGCGTGTGGACCAGACCCCGGAAATCGCGGAGGCGATCGCCGCGATCGAGGGCGTGAGCGAGGTCTACTCGGTCACCGGAGAATTCGACCTGATCGCCATGGTGCGCGTCCGCGCCCACGACGACCTGGCCGACGTCATCCCCGGCCACCTCAACAAGGTCCCCGGCGTGGAGGCCACCACCACCCACATCGCCTTCCGCACCTACTCCCAACACGACCTCGAAGCCGCCTTCGCCATCGGCCTGGAATAACCCCCGGTCCGGGCGCCCCCAAAGCGCCCGGACCCACCCCGCCCAACACTCGAACCCACCCCCGGCAAGGCCACCCCACCCCGGGCCGATTCCAGCCCACCCGGCGCACCCGAAACCGCAGCCCCACCGCCCAACAACACCAAACCCAGCCCACCCGGCGCTCGAGGACACCCACCCCGGCGCACCCAAAACCGCAGCCCCACCGCCCAACAACACCGATCCAGCCCGTCCGGCGCTTGAGGACACCCCCGGCAGGGCCGCCATCCCCCGGGCCCGGGCGCAATCAACACCCCAGCCCCACCGCCCAACAACACCAATCCAGCCCGTCCGGCGCTTGAGGACACCCCCGGCAGGGGCCACCCCAGCCCGTCCGGCGCTTGAGGACGCCCGGCCGGCGAGGCCAAAACCCCCTACGCCGCAGGCAATTGCCGCACAGAGCGCGGGTCCGCGTCCGGAACGCACCGCCCCCCATCGACCGTGTAGCTCCACAACGCCCCACGCTCCACGATCTCCCGCACCGCCCCCGCAAAGCGGTCCAGGTGCTCGACGGGCGTGCCCAAGCCGAAGCTGACCCGGATCGCGTTGAGGTTCTGCTCACCCTCGGGCGCGTCCGGAGACCCGCACTCGCTCGGCTGGTCGGCCCGCCCGCCCAACAGGTGCCGCACCAGCGGATGAGCGCAGAACAGCCCGTCCCGCACACCGATCCCGTACTCCGCCGACAACACCGCCGCGAACCGCGAGCTGTTCCACCCCTCGACCACGAACGAGAGCACCCCCACCCGGGCCGACTCCGGCCCGAACAGCTCCAGCGTCCGCACCGCCGGAATCTGCGCCAGCTGCGCCCGAAGGCGCGCGAGCAGCGCCTCCTCGCGGGCGACCAGCGCCGCCGGCCCCGCCTCGGTGATCGCCCGACACGCGGACGCCAACGCGTAGGCGCCGATCACATTCGGCGATCCCGCCTCGTGCCGGGCCGCACCGCGCTGCCACTCCACGTGGTCCCGACTGACCGCCTTGCTCGCCCCGCCACCGGCCAGGTACGGCTCGGCCGCGTCCAGCCAGTCGCCCCGCCCGGCCAACACGCCGGAGCCGAACGGCGCGTACAGCTTGTGCGCCGACAGCGCGATCCAGTCCACGTCCAGGTCGGCCACCGACACCGGGTGGTGCGGCGCCAGTTGCGCGGCGTCCAGCACGATCCGCGCGCCGTGCCGGTGCGCGACCTCGGCCAGTTCGGCGACCGGGAAGAGCTCACCGGTCACGTTCGAGGCACCGGTCACGCACACCAGTCGGGGCCCGTCGCCGGACCCGGCGAGCGCCGCCTCCAGCGTCGCGACGGCCTGCGCCGGCGAGGACGGCGCGGCCAACTGGGTCACCCCGGCGTGCCGGCGCCACGGCAGCAGCGCGGCGTGGTGCTCGGTCTCGAAGACGAACACCCGCGTGCCGCGCGGCAGTACCGACGCGAGCAGGTTGAGCGAGTCGGTGGTCCCGCGGGTGAACAGCAGTGTGTCGTCGGCCCGCAGCCCCAGGAAGCTCGCGACCGTGGCCCGGCTCTGCTCGTACAGGTCGGTGGACAACTGGGACAGGTAGCCGGCACCGCGGTGCACGCTGCCGTAGTAGGGCAGGTATGTGGACACGTCGTCCCACACCCGCTGAAGACACGGCGCACTCGCCCCGTAGTCGAGCGCGGCGTACTCGACCTCGCCACCGGTCACCAGCGGAACGAGCACGTCCCGCCCGACCACGGGCAGCGGCGCGGCGATCGCGACGTCACAGTCGAAGGCGGCGGAGGAGGCGGAGGCGGAAGCGGTGTCGACGGTCATGGCGAAACTCCTCGGCAGGCACGGAACACCGAGGCGAATGTCGCTGAATCGACATTGAAACGCACCGGGTGATCCGCTGGTGAAATGTGGTCTCGGAAAAGCGACGCGCGACGACTCAGCGCGTACGGATCAGGGCGATTAGCCCGTTTCGAGAAAGAGATTTCACGCCATCACATGCTCCCCAGGTACAGGACCCCCGGGTCACATGGAGCAATTGCCTGCCGTCATGCAAGGGGTCCGCGCTTGCCGGGGCGCCTTACGACGCCCGGCCGTGTCATCACCCGGGGCACCCCACCGCGGAGCGAGGGTTGCCGGACAGCAAGCCGGGGCTTTCCACTGTCACTCGTGACCTGCGCAGAATTATTACCAGACGGAGCGCCCCGCGCAACGACGGCCCCACCATTCCCACATCCTGGACGGCACGACGCCGGGCGGGTCGGCCACGACCACGCCCGGCGTACGGTCTCCCGCCCGGACCCGCTATCCCCGCGCGAACGACCGGGTCGTGGCCACCCAACGATCCAGCGCGGCCTGCGCCGCGCCCGAGTCGATCGCCTCGGCGGCCCGATCGATCCCGGCCGCCAACTGCTGGGTCAACGATCCCTCTCCCGGGCCCAACGCGGCCAGCGCCGCCGCCGAGTTCAACAACACCGCGTCGCGCACCGCGCCCTGCTCGCCCGCGAACAACTTCCGGGCCACCTCGGCGTTGAACGCCGCGTCGCCGCCGCGCAACGACTCGATCCCGTTCAGCGGGATGCCCAGGTCCCGCGGGTCCACCCGGTCCTCGCGCACGTCGCCGTCCCGCACGATCCACACCTGCGACGTGGTCGTGACGGTCAACTCGTCCAGCCCGTCGTCACCCCGGAACACCAGCGCGGTCGCACCCCGATCGGCCAGCACACCGGCCACGATCGGCGCCATCCGCAGATCCGCGACCCCGACCGCGTGGAACCGCACACGAGCCGGATTGGTCAACGGCCCCAGGAAGTTGAACGTGGTCGGCACCCCCAGCTCGCGCCGCGCCTGCGCGGCGTGCCGCAGCGACGGGTGGAAGCGCTGGGCGAAGCACAGCGTGATGCCCGCCTCCTCGGCCGTCCGGGCCACCTGCTCCGGGGTCAGGTCCAGCACCACACCGAGCGCCTCGAGCACGTCGGCGGCACCGCTGGACGAGGACGCCGCCCGATTGCCGTGCTTGACCACGGTCTCGCCCGTGCCCGCGACCACGATCGCGGACATCGTCGAGATGTTCACCGTCCGCGCGAGGTCGCCACCGGTGCCGACGATGTCGACCGTACGGCCGGGCACCTCGATCGTCGACGCGTGCGCGTACATCGCCCGCACCAGACCCGAGACCTCGTCCACGGTCTCGCCCTTGGCCCGCAGCGCGATCACGAACCCGGCCACCTGCACCGGCGTCGCCTCGCCGGTCATGATGTGGTCCATCGCCCACGCGGTCGCGTCGGCCGGCAGGTCGTCGCCGCGCATGAGCGTCGCCAGGAGGTCCCGCCAGGAACGGGCCGCCGGGTTGCCGCCGCTCTTGTTCGTAGAGGCCGAGGCGCCCATGGTCCGCTCCCGCTGTGTCATCGGATGAGTCCGCGACAGCGTACCCACCGCGCCCGTCGCGGCCGGGTGGTTATCCGGGATGCGGTCAGGCCGGCTGGCGTCCGGCGATCCGACCCCGGATCAGGTCGGCCGCCGCGTCCGCGAGCGTGCGCGGATCCAGCGGGTGGGCGACCACCGCGTCCGCCCGGCACCACGTGGCCAGCCACGCGTCCTGCGGACGGCCGACCAGGGTCAGCACCGGCGGGCAGTTGTAGATCTCGTCCTTGAGCTGACGACACACACCCATGCCACCGGCCGGGGCGGTCTCCCCGTCCAGGATCACCAGATCGATGCCGCCCTTGTCCATCGCCTCGATCACGGCGGGCTCGGTGGCGCACTCCAGGTATTCCACGAACGGCACGTCGACGGCGGGCCTGCGCCCGAGCGCGAGGGTGACCTTCCGTCGGGTGTTGCGGTCGTCGCTGTACACGAGGACGGTCATGGTCTCGCCGCGCGTCATGTCCACCTGCCTGTGTCTGGGCTGCGTGTGTTCAGGGCTGCATATGTTCAGGCTGCGCATGTTCGGTACGGGCAACACTCGGATCGACCCGGATGTTAGCGCTTTTCGGCACGAAAATGTGTGCCTCGTCACGCGCTCGTCCCGCTCCCGGCCGGCCACGGTCCGGCCCGGGCGACACCGACCGCACCCCCGACGCGCCCCGAATCACCCGCGCGCGAGCACCTCGTAGCCCTCGGCGTCGCCGCCCAGGCGCTGGGCCAGCCCGGCCATCCGGGTCCGCTCCCGGGCCGGCTCCAGGCCGGTGATCACCTGCTGCCGGGAGATCAGCACCCGCAGCGGCCGCTCGTCGGGGGCCGGCGCCACCACCCGCCAGCCGTCCGGCGTCAGGATCCGGGCCGCCTCGTCGGCCGCCGCCAGATCCGGCAGCGTCAGCACGTGCCGCATCACGAACCGTCCGGTCTCCACCGCGACTCCGTCCGCCCGCATCTGCGCGACCACCGCCGAATCGGCGCGCGAGGGGTCGAAGCAGGACCCGACCACCACGAGCGTGCCGTCGTCGACGAGCACGGGATCGGGTTCCGGTCGCCGCCGGCGCAGGAAACGTTCCAGGATCATGCCGCGACGCTACTCGGCCGCGTCGGCCAACCTCGGCTCGGGCCCGCGGGCCACCCGGACGGCCGAGTCGGCCTCCTCCGTTCGGGCAGAGTCACCCGGAAGAGTGCTCTTCGACACGGGTTTTCCGGCGTCGTCCAAGCCCTGCTCCACACCGCCGCCGGCCTCGGCCGCCTCGCGCGCCAACCGCTCCTCGCGCGCCTTGCGGCCGGCCTCGATCAGTTCGAGTCGATCCAGCCGGCGGTCCTCCCGGACCGCCTCGCGCTCCGACGCCCGGGCCCACTGCACGAACAACACCAAGAAGACGAGCAGTCCGATGATGTCGCCGCTGCCCCACAGGATTCCGCCCGCCGTGCCCTGGTCCGAGAGCGGACTGGCGCCCCAGTCGCGACCGAGGTCGTTGTACCAGTCACCGGCGAGCACGTTGGACGAACTCATGATCGCGATACCCAGCCACGCGTGGAACGGCAGCGTCGCGAACACCGCGAGCAGCCGCATCGGATAACTCGCGCGCGGCATCGGGTCCAGACCCAGCAGCGGCCAGAACCACATGCAGCCGATGATCACGAAATGCACGTGATTCATGTCGTGCATGAAGGTGTTCCGCAACGTCAGCTCGTACCAAGGGGTGAAGTACAGGGCGAACGGGTTGAGCACGAAGATGAACCCGGCGAAGGCCGGGAAGGTGACCACCTTCGCGTATCTGCTGTGCAGCAGCGCGTTGAGTCGATTACGCCACTTGGTCGGCAGGGTACGCAGCGCGAGTGTGATCGGCGCTCCGAGCGCCAGGAAGATCGGCGTGATCATCGCCAGCACCATGTGCTGAACCATGTGCACACTCAGCAACACGGTGTCGTACGCGGCCAACGCGGACTCGGTCGCGAGCAGGAACGTGCCCAGCCCCAGTCCCAGGAAGGAGAAGCTCCGCCACCGCGACCACGAGTCCCCACGGGCCCTGAGCTTGTGCACCCCGTACAGATAGAGGCCGCCGAAGAGCATCGCGACCAGGATCGGGATCGGCTCGAACACCCACCCGGTCAGGAGCCGAATGGGGGTCAGTTCCGGCGGTACGTTCCCAGGGGTCGCGTGCGCCAGAAACACCCCGGCGTCGCCTGCAGAGCCACTCACGGAACCAGAGCCTAACCCGGACACGTTGTACAAAGGTTGCCCCCCGAAGTGTGGGCAGATCCGGCGACCGCAATAATGGCCGCCGTGGCGACAGCAACTTCACTAGAAACCGGGCCCCCCTCACACGGGACACACGGGACGCTCAACCGTCCCAACTTGGTCAGCATCGGCACGATCGTCTGGTTGGCGTCCGAGCTGATGTTCTTCGCGGCCTTGTTCGCGATGTATTTCACGATCCGCTCCGTCACCGGCGCGGACGCTTGGCGTGAGCACGCCAGTGAGCTGAACATCCCGTTCTCGACGGGCAACACGACGATCCTCGTGCTGTCCTCGCTCACCTGCCAGCTCGGCGTCTTCGCGGCCGAACGCGGTGACGTCAAGAAGCTCAGAATGTGGTTCGTCATCACCTTCGTGATGGGCGCCGTCTTCGTCGGCGGCCAGGTGATGGAGTACACGGAGCTGGTCAAGGAGGGCACGACTCTCTCGTCGTCGGCTTACGGTTCGGTCTTCTACCTGACCACCGGCTTCCACGGCATGCACGTGACAGGCGGTCTGATCGCCTTCCTGCTGATCCTCGGACGCACCTACGCGGCCCGACGGTTCACGCACGAGCAGGCCACGGCCGCAATCGTCGTCTCGTACTACTGGCATTTCGTCGACGTGGTCTGGATCGGTCTGTTCTTCACGATCTACGTCATCAGGTAGACGTCCCGACACTTACTACGCAGACGACATTGGACCGGGGTTTTCCGTGAAAAAGCTCTCCGCGCGGCGACGCCACCCCTTGGCGGCGATCGTCGTACTCATCTTCGCGCTCGCGGCCACGGGGGGTCTGTACGCCGCGTTCGCGCCTGCCAAGAAGGCGGAGGCCGACGATTCCGCCTCCATCGCCGTCGAGGCGGGCAAGAAGCTCTACCTGAGCGGATGTTCGACCTGCCATGGGCTCGACGCCCAGGGTTCCACCGACGGTCCGTCCCTGATCGGCGTCGGCGCGGCCGCCGTCGACTTCCAGGTGGCGACCGGCCGGATGCCGCTTCAGCAGCCCGGCGCCCAGGCGCCGCGCAAGCCCGAGGTCTACACCCAGGCGCAGATCGACCAGCTCTCCGCGTACGTGGCCTCCCTCGGCGTCGGACCCAAGGTCCCGACGGCGAACATGTACGCGCCCGACGGCGACATCGTCAACGGCGCCGAGCTGTTCCGCACGAACTGCTCGCAGTGCCACAACTTCTCCGGTGAGGGCGGCGCCCTGACCGAGGGCAAGTTCGCGCCGCCGCTGAAGAACGTGGACCCGAAGCACATGTACGAGGCCATGCTCACCGGCCCGCAGAACATGCCTTCGTTCCCGGACAGCACGATGCCCGAGCAGCAGAAGAAGGACATCGTCACGTACGTCAACGAGACGACCAAGAAGGAGCCGAACCCCGGCGGCCTGGGTCTCGGCCGGCTCGGCCCGGTCTCCGAAGGTCTGTTCGGCTGGATCATCGCGCTCGGTCTGCTCATCGGATGTGCGATCTGGATTGCCGCCCGGACCCCCAAGGCCAGGACCAAATGAGTAGCCAGGACAAGTCTGAAGTGCCTGAAGAGCACCTGCCCGAGGTCCACGCCTCGGCACATGTTCCGGCGGAAGGCGACCCGTTCGCCGACCCCGGCCTGCCGGCCCACGAGCCGCGCGTCACCGACATCGACGAGCGGGCCGCCAAGCGCGCCGAGCGTCAGGTCGCGTTCCTCTTCGTGATCTCGATGTTGTCCACGATCGGTTTCATCTGGGCGTACGTCGGCATCGACAAGTACCGCATCATCGACATCTTCTTCTTCGGGAAGATCGGTGCCCAGAACCTCGCGCTCGGCGGCTTCCTCGGCCTCGCGCTGTTCTGCATCGGCGCCGGCGCGATCCACTGGGCGCGCACGTTGATGACGGACGAGGAGATCGTCCAGGAGCGGCACGAGTTCACCTCGGACCCGGAGACCCGCGAATACGCGATCCGGGAGTTCACCCAGGGTGCCGCGGACTCGGTGATCGGTCGCCGCCCGCTGATCCGGCGCACGATGATCGGCGCGATGGCCCTGGTGCCGCTGTCCGGCGTCGTGCTGCTGCGCGACCTCGGTCCGCTGCCGGGCACCAAGCTGCGGCACACCGACTGGAAGCCGGGCGTCGAGCTGATCAACGAGGCGACCGGCCTGCCGATCAAGCCGGACGACATCGTCAAGGGCTCGCTGACCATGGTGCTGCCCGACGGCCTGGTCGAGAAGTACGGCCCGGCCGGCGAGAAGGAAGAGCTCTCGCACGGCTGGCTGGAGAAGGCGGGCATGTCCGCGGTCCTGGTGGTCCGGCTGGAGCCGGAGGACATCAAGTCCAAGAAGGAACTGGACTGGGGCTACGAGGGCATCGTGGCGTACTCGAAGATCTGCACCCACGTGGGTTGCCCGATCGGCCTGTACGAGCAGCAGACGCACCACCTGCTGTGCCCGTGTCACCAGTCCACCTTCGACCTGGCGGACGACGGCAAGGTCGTGTTCGGTCCGGCCGCGCGCTCGCTGCCGCAGTTGAAGATCCATGTGAACGAGGCGGGTAACCTCGCCGCGACGCAGGACTTCGCCGAACCGGTCGGCGCGAGCTTCTGGGAGCGTGGCTGATGTCGAGCGAACAACCCAAGGGCGGGGCGAACAAGAGCACCCCGATCCCGAACAACGCGGCCGTTCGCGCGGCCGACGCCCTGGACAGCCGGCTGGGCATCTACGGCGCGGCGAAGAAGAACCTGCGCAAGGTCTTTCCGGACCACTGGTCCTTCATGCTCGGTGAAGTGGCGCTGTACAGCTTCATCGTGCTGCTGCTGACCGGTGTCTTCCTGACGCTGTTCTTCAAGCCGAGCATGCAGGAGGTCGTCTACGACGGCTCCTACGTGCCGCTCCAGGGCATTCACATGTCCCAGGCGTACGCCTCGACGCTGGACATCAGCTTCGACATCCGCGGTGGTCTGGCGATGCGTCAGATCCACCACTGGGCCGCGCTGATCTTCGTGTCGTCGCTGTTCGTGCACATGTTCCGGATCTTCTTCACCGGGGCGTTCCGCAAGCCGCGCGAAATAAACTGGCTGTTCGGCTTCCTGCTGCTGATCCTGGCCATGGTCAACGGCTTCACCGGCTACTCGCTCCCGGACGACCTGCTCTCCGGTACGGGTCTGCGGATCGCCGAGGGTGTGGTCCTGGCCATCCCGCTGGTCGGCACGTACGTGCAGTTCTTCCTGTTCGGCGGGGAGTTCCCGGGCGAGGACATCGTGCCCCGCCTGTTCACCATCCACGTGCTGCTGATCCCGGCGATCATGGTCGGCCTGGTGACCGTGCACCTGATCCTGGTCTTCTACCAGAAGCACACCCAGTTCCCCGGCCCGGGCAAGACCGAGAAGAACGTGGTCGGCCTGCCGCTGCTGCCGGTCTACGCGGCCAAGGCCGGTGGCTTCTTCTTCATCGTGTTCGGCATCACCGCCGCCCTCGGCGGCATGGTGCAGATCAACCCGATCTGGGCCTACGGTCCATACAACCCGGGTCAGATCACGGCGGGCTCCCAACCGGACTGGTACATCGGGTTCCTCGAGGGATCCCTGCGCATCATGCCGAACTGGGAATGGAACATCTGGGGCCACACGCTCAGCTTCAACGTGCTGATCCCGTCCCTGGTCCTGCCCGGCGTGCTGTTCACGTTCCTGGCGATGTACCCGTGGATCGAAGGCTGGATCACCGGCGACAAGCGTGAGCACCACCTGCTCGACCGCCCGCGCAACATGCCGGTGCGCACCGGCCTGGGCGTCGCCTGGATCATCTGCTACGGCGTGTTGTGGGTCTGTGGTGGCAACGACATCATCGCCACCCACTTCCACATGTCGATCAACACGATCACCTGGATCGGCCGCGTCGCGTTCTTCGTCGCGCCCGTGCTGGCCTACCTGGCCACGGTGCGCATCTGCAAGGGTCTGCAACGGCGCGACCGGGACAAGGTCCTGCACGGTCGCGAGACCGGTGTGATCAAGAAGCTCCCGCACGGCGAGTTCGTGGAGATCCACGAGCCGCTGGACGCCGGGGTGCGGCACACCCTCACCGCGCACGAGCAGCCCAAGCCGTACCAGCTCGAGCCGGCCGAGGACGAGAACGGTGTGGCCCGCAAGGTCAAGCGTTCGCAGAAGCTGCGCTCGAGGATGTCGCACTGGTACTTCGCCGAGCCGATCGAGAAGCCGACGGCCGAGGAGTACAAGGAACTGACCAGCGGACACGGTCACCACTGACGCGACCGGGGCCGGGCTGCTGACGCCACATCGGCACGACCCGTAGGACGCGCAGGAACGACGAAGGGCCCCACCGGATCTTCCCGGTGGGGCCCTTCGCGTCGCGCCCCGCAGGCGGCCGTACAGCGCCTTCACGGGAGCGCCGGGCGGCGGGCCCGGAGTTGCCGGACGGCCCGTCAGAGCCGGCGGGTGGTGGCCGGGCCGGTCGTGCTGTGGGTCAGCCACTGCGACCAGTCCAGGTTCCACTCGCCGTAGCCGTTGCCGATCGGCTCCATGCTCTTGGCGTCGCCCGTGTTCACCACGGTGACCACGTCGCCGACCTTGACCTGGTCGTAGAACCACTTGGCGTCCTCGTCGCTCATCCCGACGCAGCCGTGGCTCACGTTCTCCCGGCCCTGCGAGCTCACCGACCACGGGGCCGCGTGCACGAACTCGCCGCTCCAGGTGACCCGGGTGGCCCAGTAGACGTCCAGCCGGTAGCCGTCGCTGCTGTCCGCGGAGATGCCCACCGTGGTGCCGTCCATCAGCACGTGCGGCGCCTTGCCGAGCACCACCTTGATGCCCGACCGGGTGGTGAAGCCGGGTTTGCCGGTGGTCACCGGCATCGTCTTGATGTCGACGCCGTTGCGCTCGAGGGTCAGCGTGTGCGCCGCGGAGTCCACGGTGGCGACCACGGCGTCGCCGACCTCGAAGTCGACCACCTTGCCGGGGCCGCCGTAGACGCCGTTCCCGAAGTCGACGCCGAGCAGACTGGTGGCCACCGAGACCCTGGTGTTCACCGGCCAGTAGTCCTTGGGCCGATAGCGCACGGTCGTGTCGTCCACCCAGCCCCACGCGCCCTCGACCGGCGTGGACGCGGATACCTGGAGTCGCCGCTCCACCTCGGCACGCCGCGCCGGGTCGGTGACCGGCCGCTCCAGGGTGACCGTGATCGGCATGCCCACGCCCACCTTCGAGTCGGCCTCCGGCAGCACCGACTCCACGTGCGTCTCGGCGTCCGGCGTGAGCGTGGTGAACGACTCGGTCCGGGTCGAGGTCAGCCCGTACACGTCGACGGCGGACGCGGTCAGCGTGTACCTGCTGCCGTAGGCCAGCGGTTCGGAGTTGGACCACGTCGTGTCGCCGGCCGCGTTGCCGCCCGGCACCGGCTTGCCGTCCGGGCCCACCAGGCTCACCGCGTACAGCCGCCCGTCGCCGGCGGTGACGGTGATCGGCCGGCCCGGCTGGGCGGGACGATCGGTGCGCACGTCCACCGCGAGGCGGGCGACGCTCTCGGCGGGTCGGTCGATCTCGGCGGTGCGCTGCTTCTCCCACGTCCCGCATCCGGCCACGAACACGAGTGGCAGCGCCGACGCGAGGGCCCAGCCGAGCCGGCGGACGCGAACAGCTCTGTCCCGATTCACTCATGACCTCCAGCCGTACCGGCCGATCACCGTACATCCGTGCTCGCCGAGCGCGGATGGCGCGGAGTTTGGTGCATCGAGAGTGGCCGGGAACGACCCACTTCATTCAGATAAAACGACAAACCGCCCGATCGCCTGACACCGGCCGCCGGCCGGGTCGCGCGATCGGGCGGTTCGCCCTACCGTGTGGGACTTGCTACGCCGCCGGGGTCCCGGCCGCGCCACCGCCGGTGAGCGCGCTGCCCTTGAGCCAGGTCGCCCAGTCGACGCTCCAGCCGCCGAGCCCGTTGCCGGCCTTGACCGTCTTGTCGGTGCTGTTGAGGATCTCCACCGGGTCCCCCTGGGTGACCAGGTCGAAGAACTTCTTGGCGTTGGAGGCGCTCAGCCCGATGCACCCGTGGCTGTCGTTCTGCCGGCCGAACTTGCCCTCGTTCCAGGGCGCGCCGTGCGCGTACGTGCCGGACGCGGTCAGGTGCACCGCGTGCCGCACGTTCTTCATGTTGTACGCGTCGCCCAGGCCGACCGTCTCGGAGTCCATCGTGATGCCGTCGACCTTGTCGAGCACGACCATCGTGCCGCCCCAGGTCGGGAAGCTGGGGCCGCCCGCCGAGATCGGCAGGTCCTCGATCTGGGCCCCGTCCTTGGTGACCACCATGTGCTTGGACTTGAGGTCCGCGGTGGCCACCAGCGAGCGGCCGATGGTGAACTTGATGTCCTTGGTCTGCTTGCCGTAGACACCCGGCGCCGCCTTCGCGCCGGTCAGGTTGGCCTTGAGGTTGACCTTCGTACCGCTCGCCCAGTACTTCTCCGGGCGGTAGTCGATCCGGTCGTTGCCGTCGAGGTCCTTGAGCCAGGACCACGAGCCCTGCACGGCGGGCTCGGAGACGACCTTGAGGTTGCGCTCGATCGCGGCCTTGTCCTTGATCGGCTCGTTGAACTTGAGCGAGATGATCGCGCCGACGCCCCACGTGCTGTCCGGCTCGATGTTGAAGTCGGCCACGAACGTGTCGTCGGCGGCCTTGGTGTTGAACTTGCTCTGCGCGGTGACCTCGGCGCCGTCGGCGTTGGCGGCCTTGGCCGCGACCGTGTAGGCGCCGCCGTTGGCCAACGGGGCGTCCGGCTTCCAGCCGATGCCGTCCGGGCTGATCTGCCCGTCGACGGTCTTGCCCTTCGCGTCGGTGACCACGACCGAGGTGAGCTTGCCGCCGGTCGCGTCGACCTTGAGCGCGCCGTCGGTCTCCACGCTCTTGGTACCGTCGGCGGGAGTGATCGCGATCGTGGCGGGTGCCGCGGCGACCTTCTTGTTCGGACCGCCACCGGAGCCGCCGGAGTTGCCACCGGTCGAGCCGCCGGGGTCGGTCTTGCCGCCGTCGGACGAGCAGCCTGCAATGAATATGAGCGGCGCCACCATGAGTCCCGCGAAGAGGCGTATGCCGCCGCCCGCTGCCCCCGTGCGCGATGCTCCGTGTATCCGGGGCACGCGTGTTCCTCCCTCGTCCTGGTACTCCCTTGCGTCCATTTGACGCGTCGACCCCCGGTTCGGGTTGCTACAACCGCCGAACGGTCACACACCGGTGACATTCGGGGGCGTCAGGGAGTCCTCTGTAGATATCACACAAGGCCGACCACCCATCAGGGTGATCGGCCTTGTGGCAAAACCGTGTTGCGAAGGTTGCGAATCGGTGGCGCTAGTAGCGCTGGTCCGCACCCCGGTAGAACTCGAAGACCCAGCCGAAGACACCGATCGCGACGAACGGCGCGGCGAACATCGCCAGCCACCAGCCGAAGATGACGCCCAGGAACAGCAGCGCCGAACCGGTCGCCAACAGCAGCGGCTGCCAGCTGTGCGGGGCGAAGAAGCCCAGCTCGCCGGCGTCGTCGGCGATCTCGCCCTCTTCGTTGTCCTGCGCGAGCAGGTCCATCCGGCGCGCGGTGAAGATCAGGTAGAACCCGATCATCAGCGCCAGGCCGAACGTCAGCGCCAGGGCGGTCGTACCGGTCGGGTCCTCGGACAACAACCAGTAGATGATCGTCACCGGCAGCAGGAACACGGCCAGGACTGCGAACAGGACACCGTTGAACTTCACTTCTCGGCTCCCTTCGCCAGCTCGGGCGACGCCTCGGAACGCTCGTCGGTGAGGTACTCCAGCGCGGCGATCTCCGGGTGGTGGAGGTCGAACGCGGGAGCCTCGGAACGGATCCGCGGAATGCTCGTGAAGTTGTGCCGCGGCGGCGGGCAGGAGGTCGCCCACTCCAGCGAACGGCCGTAGCCCCACGGGTCGTCCACGGTGATCTTCTTGCCGTACTTGTGCGTCTTCCAGATGTTGTAGAAGAACGGCAGGATCGACAGACCCAGCAGGAACGAGCCCAGGGTCGAGATCGTGTTCAGCGTGGTGAAGCCTTCCGAGTCCAGGTAGTCCGCGTACCGACGGGCCATGCCCTCGGCACCCAGCCAGTGCTGCACCAGGAACGTGGTGTGGAAGCCGATGAACAGCGTCCAGAAGGTGATCTTGCCCAGCCGCTCGTCGAGCATCTTGCCGGTGAACTTGGGCCACCAGAAGTGGAAGCCCGCGAACATCGCGAACACCACGGTGCCGAACACCACGTAGTGGAAGTGCGCCACCACGAAGTAGGTGTCCGAGACGTGGAAGTCCAGCGGCGGCGACGCGAGGATGACGCCGGTGAGACCACCGAACGCGAAGGTCACCAGGAAGCCCACGGTCCACAACATCGGTGTCTCGAAGGACAACGAGCCGCGCCACATGGTGCCGATCCAGTTGAAGAACTTGACGCCGGTCGGTACGGCGATCAGGAACGTCATGAAGGAGAAGAACGGCAGCATGACCGCGCCGGTCGGGAACATGTGGTGCGCCCACACGGTGACCGACAGGCCCGCGATCGAGATGGTCGCGGCGATCAGGCTCTTGTAACCGAACATCGGCTTGCGCGCGAAGACCGGGATGATCTCCGACACGATGCCGAAGAACGGCAACGCGATGATGTACACCTCGGGATGGCCGAAGAACCAGAAGAGGTGCTGCCACAGGATCGGTCCGCCGTTGGCCGGATCGAAGATGTGTGTGCCGAACTTGCGGTCGGCCTCCAGCGCGAACAGCGCGGCGGCCAGGACCGGGAACGCCATCAGGACCAGGACCGAGGTCAGCAGCACGTTCCAGCAGAAGATCGACATCCGGAACATGGTCAGACCGGGCGCGCGCATGCAGATGATCGTGGTGATGAAGTTGACGGCACCCAGGATGGTGCCGAAGCCCGACATCGCCAGACCCATGATCCACATGTCGCCGCCGATGCCCGGCGAGCGCACCGCGTCGGACAGCGGCGCGTACGCGAACCAGCCGAAGTCGGCGGCACCCTGCGGGGTGATGAAGCCGGCCACCGCGATGATCGAGCCGAACAGGTAGAGCCAGTAGGCGAACATGTTCAGGCGCGGGAACGCGACGTCGGGGGCGCCGATCTGCAGCGGCATGATCCAGTTCGTGAAGCCCGCGAACAGCGGCGTCGCGAACATCAGCAGCATGATCGTGCCGTGCATCGTGAACGACTGGTTGAACTGCTCGTTCGAGATGAACTGCGTACCGGGGCGGGCCAGCTCCGCGCGCATGACCAGCGCGAGCACACCACCGATGCAGAAGAAGACGAAGGAGGTGATCAGGTACATCGACCCGATCGTCTTGTGGTCCGTGGTCGTCATCCACTTGATGACGATGTTCCCGGGCTCCTTGCGCCGGACCGGCGGAGGTCCGTCCGGGGCCACGGTCTGTGGCTCACTGAGGATTGTCACTCGTCACTTCTTCCCGTGCGCTTCAACGGGGGCAGGCTCGTTGATCTTGCTGCGCAGCCAGCCGGTCTGGCCCTTCGCGGCCAGGTCCTTCAGGTGCTGGACGTAAACGGCCTTGTCCACGATCTTCACGTTGAAGAGCATGCGCGAGTGGTCCACGCCGCACAGTTCGGCGCACTTGCCGCCGTACGTGCCCTTCTTGGTCGGAACGACCTCGAACTTGTTCGTGCGGCCCGGGATGATGTCCTTCTTGTACAAGAAGTTCGGGACCCAGAACGAGTGGATGACGTCCGGCGAGGTCAGATCGAACCGCACCGACTCCTTCACCGGCAGGTACAGCGTCGGCGGCTTGCCGGGCGTGCCCTGCTCGTAGACGTCGACCGTGCCGTCGGCCGGGTCGCCCTGATAGTTGAAGGACCAGCTCCACTGCACGCCGACCACGTTGATCGTGTTGTCGGGGTTCTTGGAGAGTTCTTCGAGCTTGGTCTCGTCACGCGCGGTGAAGTAGAAGAAGACCGCGATCATGATGCCGGGGATGACCGTGTACAAAACCTCGATGGGGAGGTTGTAGCGCGTCTGCGGCGGGATCTCGATCTTGGTACGCGACCGGCGGTGGAACGCGACGCTCCACAGGATGAGCCCCCACACCACGACCCCGACGATCAGCGCTGCAATCCAGGCGCCCTGCCAGAGCGACAGGACTCGCGGACCCTGCTCGGTGACAGGGTTGGGCAGGCCGAGTCTCGGCAGGTCCTTGGAATCGACGGAGCAGCCGGTGGCGGTCGCGGTGACGAGGCCCAGAGCCAGCAGCTGCGGCACCCTGCGCCGCATCCAGCGCCGCGGCGAGCGGTCGGAGCCGTAGGGACTCACGTAGCGCCTTCCCGAATGTCTCGCCCGCGCGCGAGTCACGGTGGGGAACTTTTCTTCCCTGACGACCCGTTGCGCGGACAGGTATGGATGTTTCTGCGGGCCAAACCCTACTCCAGCCCTATTCGGGTCGCGCGCGGAGGTCTGGTGTGGCGGGCCGGGTAGATGTGCCGGTGCGTCCGTTCGGGCGAACGGCCCGAACGCGTCCGGGATTCGGGTATTGGCTAACGTCCGACGCATGGCGTATTTCGACGCGGCCTCCACCGAGCCACTGCACCCGGCCGCGAAAGCGGCCTTCCTGAGCACTCTCGACGAGGGCTGGGCCGATCCCGCGCGCGGCTATTACGACGGCCGGCGCGCCCGCATGCTGCTCGACGCGGCGCGCGAGACGGTGGCGTCCGTTCTGGGCACCCGATCTGATGAAGTGTCATTCACCACATCCGGGACACAGGCGGTCCAGTTGGGCATGCTCGGCGTGCTCGCCGGCCGCCGCCGAGTGGGAACGCACGTGGTCCTCGGCGCGGTCGAACACTCCTCCGTATTGCACACCGCCGACACCCACGCGGCCCGTTCGGAGCAACTCGGAACGGTCGCGGAAATCACCCGGACGAGGGTGGACCGTACGGGCCGACTCGACGTAGCGGCGTTCGCCTCGGCGCTTCGTTCGGACACCGCGCTCGCGTGCGTGCAGAGCGCCAACCACGAAGTGGGTACGGTCCAGCCGCTCGCCGAGGTGGTGACGGCGTGTCAGGCGGCCGGTGTGCCCCTGCTCGTGGACGCCGCGCAGTCGGTGGGTCGGCTATCGGTGCCGGATGGCTGGTCGGTGCTGACCGCGAGCGCGCACAAGTGGGGCGGACCGGCGGGGGTCGGCCTGCTCGTGGTGCGCAAGGGCACCCGCTACGCGTCGGCCCTGCCCTACGACGAGCGCGAGGCGCGCCGCGTGCCCGGCTTCGAGAACGTCCCGGCGATCGTCGCGGCGGCGGTCGCGCTGGGTGCGGTGAGCACCGAGTCGGCCGACGAGGATCGCCGACTGTCCGGCCTGATCGACCGCATCCGCACCCGCGTTCGCGAAACGGTGCCCGACGTCGAGGTGGTCGGCGATCCGGTCGACCGACTCCCGCACATCGTCACCTTCTCCTGCCTGTACGTCGACGGCGAGGCGCTGCTGACCGAGTTGGACAAGGCCGGCTTCGCGGTGTCCTCGGGCTCCTCGTGCACGTCCTCGACGCTGACCCCCAGCCATGTCCTGGAGGCGATGGGCGTGTTGTCCCAGGGCAATATCCGCGTCTCCCTGCCCCGCGGCGTCCCCGAGGCCGAGGTCGACCGCTTCCTGGCGGTACTCCCCGGCCTGGTCTCGAACCTCCGCGCGGCGGTGTCCCACACCCGCACCCCCACGCCGACACCGACACCGCCGGAAGGCGTGATCGTCAACGCCCTCGGCCGCCGCTGCCCCATTCCGGTGATCGAACTGGCCAAGCGCATCCTCGACGTCGAGGACGGCACCCTGGTCACCGTCCTCTCCGACGACGAGGCCTCAGCCCTGGACATCCCCGCGTGGTGCGAAATGACCGGCCACGAATTCCTCCACACCACCCCCCACCCCCAGGGCACCGCCTACGTGGTCCGCCGCCGCTCCTGACCGGATCACCCTTGGCCGGGCGTACACCAAAACCCACCCGCCCCGGCCGGGCCACCCCTCAACCCAACCAACACCGAAACCACCTCACCCGACCGGGCAACCCCTCAGCCCGGCCGGCGCTTGAGGCCACCCAGCCCGTGCGGCGCCTGAGCACACCAGCCCGGCCAACGCTTGAGGCCACCCAGCCCGTGCGGCGCTTGAGCACACCAGCCCGGCCGGCGTTTGAGGCCACCCAGCCCGGCCGGCGTTTGAGGCCACCCAGCCCGGCCGGCGCTTGAGGCCACCCAGCCCGGCCGGCGCTTGAGGCCACCCAGCCCGGCCGGCGCTTGAGGCCACCCAGCCCGGCCGGCGCTTGAGGCCAACTCAGCCCGGCCGGCGCTTGAGGCCAACCACCACCCGGAGGCCGGGTTCAGATCGGAACGTGCGCCGAAACCTCAGCCGCAGCAACATCCCCATACGCGGCAGCAAACCGTCCCAGGAACGAGGCCCGCCGCAACGTGTACTCCTGCGTACCGACCGTCTCGATCACCAACGTCGCCACCATGTTCCCCACCTGCGCCGCCCGCTCCAGCGACAACCCCCACGAGATCCCCGACAGGAACCCGGCCCGGAACCCGTCCCCCACACCCGTCGGGTCGACCTTGGCGTCCTCCGCGGGACAAGGCACGACGATCGTCTCCTCGCCCGCCTGCTCGACCTTGACCCCGCTCGAACCGAGCGTGGTGACCCGGACGCCGACCTTCTTCAGGATGTCCGCCTCGGACCAGCCGCTCTTCTGCACGATCAGCGCGCTCTCGTACTCGTTCGTGAGCAGGTACGCCGCACCGTCGATGAGCCGCCGGATGTCCTCGCCGTCCATCCGGGCCAACTGCTGCGAGGGGTCCGCCGCGAACGGGTAGCCCCGGTCCCGGCACTCGTCGCTGTGCCGCAACATCGCCTCGGGGTCGTTCGCACCGATCACGACCAGGTCCAGCCCGCCGACGCGGTCGGCCACCGGCCGAAGTTCGATCTCCCGCGCCTCGCTCATCGCACCCGTATAGAAGGACGCGATCTGGTTGTGTTCCTCGTCCGTCGTGCAGACGAACCGCGCGGTGTGATGCGTCGGCGAGATGTGCACGGACTCGGTGTCCACGTGGTGCCGGTCCAACCACGACCGGTAGTCGACGAAGTCTGCCCCGGCGGCGCCGACCAGGATCGGCGACAGTCCCAGACAGCCCATCCCGAAGCAGATGTTCGGCGCCACGCCGCCGCGCCGGATGTCCAGCTTGTCGACGAGGAAGGACAGCGAGACCACGTGCAGCTTGTCCGAGACGAGCTGGTCGGAGAACCGACCCGGGAACGTCATCAGATGGTCGGTGGCGATCGACCCGGTCACGGCAATGCGCATGGCGCGTGTCTCCTAGTGGAGTACGGGGAGGGGTGACGTACGGGGTGTACGAGAGGGGGGAAACTCGCACACGTTATCCCACCGCACTCTGGCGGCCCTGTGAAAACTACCGGTCGGTACACCGTGCCGTCACGCTCCGTGCGACCTACTCTGGGGATCCCCAGTACAAGGAGTCGTGAAATGTCCCCGATGCCCGTGATGCCGTCGCAGGCCGAGCCCGAGACGCTCGAGGACCTGCGCGGTGACTGCCGTCACATCGACGCGTCGTGGACCACCCCGGGCCCGGAGCGCACGCCGATCAAGGCCGCGCCCGCCGGTTCGCACGCCCCCGCCACCGACGTCCCCGCGCACGGCGCGACCCTGGTCGCGGGCATGTCCGAGTACGGCGACTGACCGACACCCCGAGGGGAACCGCCCCGGCGCCGGCCGCGTCGAATCGTCATGCGTACACACGGTGAGCACGACGAAGGAATTCGACCCGAACCCACCGCACGCCGGCGGCCGTTGATCGTCGGGCTCGCGATCGTCGCGGTGCTCGGCGTGGGCGGCGGCACCTGGGCGGTGCTCGGCGGCGAGGAATCCCCCCGCTCGACCACCGCCGACCCCGGCGCCGGCGCGCCGGTCGAACCCGGCGCCCCGACCGGCGGGGACACCCGGCCGGGCGCAGCCGCGCAGCAGCCGAGCGGAGCCACAGAGCCCGGCGGAGGCGCCCAGGCCCGACCCGGCGCTCCCGCCGCCGGCGACAACGCCGCCGGCCCGGACACCTCGACGTCCTCGCCCAACCTGCCCACGGGCCCTCCGCACACCTACTACCCCGCCCAGGACAACACCCGGTTCAGCCGCTACACGCTGGCCCCGGACGGCCGCACGCTGACCGCCTGGTTGTGGGGCGGCCAGTGCGAGACCAACCGCCTGGTGATCGCGAGCGAGTCGGCGACGCAGGTCGCCATCCGCGTGGAGACCACCCGCACCGGCGACGTGTGCACGGAGATGGCCGTGGAGAACAAGGTGAACGTGACCCTTCCCACACCGCTGGGCACCCGCACGCTCGTCGACGCCGAGACCGGCGCACCCGTCACGCCGGGTGGCAAGCCCTTCTCCACCGGCTGACCCGAGGACCTCTCCGAGCCCGCACACGACGACGCCGGGGGGGAAAGGGGGGGGGGGGGGGGGGGGGGTGTGGGGGGGGGGGGGGGGGGGAGGGGGGGGGGGGGGGGAGGGGGGGGGGGGAGGG